>CAWVWD010000021.1:0-18515 GCA_963933585.1 uncultured Saprospiraceae bacterium | reverse complement strand
TTGCTCCTGCCGGAATACGGAAAATTTCGTAATCCATCAAAAAACCTAAACTAATCAATGCTATAATCGTCACTAATTGTAAAACCGTCGCATTTTTATGGTGTTGATTAAAAATACTTGTTAATAGTTTTTGATTATAATGAGCGACACTTCGTACCCGTCGAAGTCGCCATTTTCCATCAATATAAAAATCAACTCGCCACTTATATCTGTCCACATTTCCCCGTTCCTGTTCCTTATCTCGCTGAGCAACTAAACCTCGAAGAAATCGTGGTGCGGTGTATCTTTTTCGCACATCATAACTAAAAATATCTCGATTTGTGAATCTAAAGTAAATCATAAAAACGATTAACGCGCCTAAAAAACCACTAATAAACCCAATCAAATATCCCAAAAGTACGCTCCAATCGCAATGATTCGTTAATTGGAAATTGATGATTTTATAAAAGTAAAATGCGATAAAAAGTATTGGAAATAAGGAGTTATTAATACTAAACTGAATGAAAGGACGGTGCAAAGAAGCGATGAAAGGAAAGCGTGTACTGTGTAATAAATAGGTCGAAATATTCCAAGCAGTTACAAAACCGGCAAAAGAAAAACCGATAAAAAAGAAGCTCCAAAATCCAACAAAATTCAAGTATTCTGGATCTAAAAAGAGGTATTGTAATCCAAAAGTTTTGCCAATTCCGCCTGAAATAAACAAAATCAAAATTAACCAAAACCCCATCAATAAGACATTCTTTTTAATATGTAGAACGACCAACTGAATCGGAAAAGAGTATAATAATGTGAAGAGTTTCTTTTTCATGTTGATACATTGACTTGTCTATTCCGGAATTCCGGTAATTGAAGTATTATTGTACGAATTAATTAATTGACCAATCAATGAATAACTATCCAATTAACAAACCACCAAAATAACGAAAACGGGCATCTAAAAGTTATAAATTATCATTTGCGAAAGTGATAATATTTGGCAGTTTAAAAGGGTAACGAAAGTTGCCCTTTCTTTTTGAAACCTATAAGCTTTTTAAAATCTTATAGATTTCAAATACTTCTAAACCGTTTTTAATTTTTCTTCCAAAATTATACGCATATTTTTTTCACATTCGATTTCTATCAAATCTTCCACTTTGGTCATAAAAACCTCGTCATGCCTTCCAAATCGCTGTGCTGCATCTCGAATAAATAGCATTTTTCCTCCTCTGTAAGCTTTCGGCTCTTTAAAATTTAAATCCTTTAAAATTTTTGTAGTATCACTTTCGTCATCTTCAATGACGTAAAGTGTATGTTTTTTGAATATGGAATAAATTCCTAATAATAAACCGAAACCAATACCTGTGAGTAATATTTCATTAAAAGCACTTAAAATATCTCCTCCTCGAAAAATTTCAATTAAACTCCGAAAGGCTAACCATAATGATAAATACACGACAACATAAGTTAGAAACCTGCGAATCCTGCGATTTTTCTTGAGTTGCTCGTAATTTTTTTTCATATATACATATATTTATATTGATAATTAATTAGGTACTTAATACTATTTAATAATGTTTTATATATTTTTGTTTTTATAAACTGTATTTAATTAGCATACGATAAGAATGAAACCGGAAGGCTACGGCATCAATTAATTGCTAATGTAAAATATTTTAAAGAATTTTGCCATTAAAACCAGTATCAAAAACCTAAAATAATACTTATGATTACTGTTCGAGCAGTGTTCAAAAACCGTTGGATCAATTTATTACTAAAATTTTTAATTTTTGCGGGAGTAGGTTGGGCATTTTATAATCAGACATTAGGTAAAGAAAATGTAGATGAACTCTGGTTAGCATTCGTTAGTCAACTTTCGGAAGGTAATATTCTATGGCTAATCTTAGCGATTGTTCTACTTCCTTTAACTTATCAAATCGAGATTTGGAAATGGGAATTAGCGATTTCTCGAATCGTTAAACCAACCAGAATTCAAATTATTAAATCAATTTTAGCAGGAACAGCTTTAGCTTTTTGGACACCGGGACAGATTGGGGATTACGGAGGCCGTTTGATATTCATTGAAACTAAAAAGAAATGGGAAGTGGTATTAGCGACTGGTGTCGGTAATATCGCTCAGCAGTGTGCCATTATTACACTTGGAGGTTTAGGCGTGGGTTACTACTTAGTGGCTCATTTTGAGATTACTGGGTATATTTTTTGGATTATTATATCATTGTATACCCTGATAATGGTACTGAATTGGTTAATTTATTTCAATATAGAACTGGCGATTCCTATTTTAAAGAAAATTGGTTTATTCAACGAAAAAAATGAAGCAGCATTAAGCACATTAACTAATTTCTCCAATAAGGAATTATGGATATTAGTCCTATATGCTTCTTTCAAATTCTTAATTTATTCTTTTCAATATTATTGTTTCCTACAGTTTTTAGGTATTTACGGTGGCTTTCTGCAGCTATATTTATTAATCTTAGCGGATTATGCGATACAATTAATATTACCTGTTCCACCATTTTTACGTTTGATTTTAAGAGGCGAAGTCGCAATCGCTATTTGGAGTGCGTTTTCACAAAATGAAATTGCAATCTTAGTAGCCAGTTATGGCGTTTTCATACTAAATGTTTTACTTCCATCGTTAATCGGAGTAGGACTTATAATGAGTGCGAATATCTTAAAATCGTTTAGCTATGAAGAAAATACTGATTTGTAATTGGTTGATTGTATTTGGATTAATGGTCATATTAACATCATTTACCGGACAAACAAATAATGATTTATCGGCTCATTTTAATCCGGATTACAGACAAATTTCTAAAGAATTAATAACAAGTTCACAATCTCACGATGGACTTTGTGCGATTAATAATACATCCTTTAAGACTGGCGAAGAACTGACTTATAAGGTATATTACAATTGGAATTTTGTTTGGATTCCCGCTGGCGAAATTAAATTCAAAGTTATTGATCAAGGAGATAAGTATTATATTCATGCAAAAGGTCGGACTTATGGCTCCTATGATCCATTCTTTAAAGTTCGGGATGAATTTAAAGTTTGGATAGATAAAGAAACGATGCTTCCTCGTACTTCTATTAGAAACGTGAGAGAAGGTGGTTATCAGCTTTATGATATGATGAAGTATGATTTCGATAAAATGGAAATCCATTCTTATAGAGGTAAGTCAGAAGATAAAACTCACAAATTAGTTTATGATATTGACAATTGTATGCATGATATTTTATCTATTATTTATTACGTTCGGAATAAGGATTATACCAAAATGAAAAAGGGGACGGATATTCCTGTTCGTATCTTTTTGGATAAGGAAAAGTATAGCTTAGAAGCTAAATATAAGGGAAGGGAAGTCAAGGAAATCAAGGGTTTAGGTGAGTTTAAAACTTTAAAACTAATGCCGGAAGTAGTGAGCGGCAAAGTTTTTACGGATCCGAGCGGTATGGCAATTTGGGCAACAGATGATAAAAATCGGTTGCCATTACAAATCGAATCTCCGCTTTCTGTGGGTAGCCTAAAAGTAGTATTGAAAAATTATAAAAATTTACGTCATCCACTTACATCGAAGGTGAAATAGTTGAGTTATCTCGAAGAAAATTGGAATTTCGCTTTCGCTCAATCAGTCTTAGATTTGGTGCTTTTATGTCAAGGTGAAGACCTGACAAATTTTTAAAACCTGTCAGACCTAATTATTAATTACTTTTTAAATAGGTAATTATCGATAGAATACTTTCCCGAACCTTTCACAAATAGGATGATATAAGGAATTAAATATAATAATGCACCCTCTTTATCACCAAAAGAATCCGTCCAATGCATTACAAAAACGGCAACTAACATTGTAAACATTAAAGGTATTAGTGTTAGGCGAGTAAATAAACCCAAAACCAGTAATCCGGCACAAATAACTTCTGCAAAAATGGTCAATTGCAATGATATTTCCATCCCTAAACCAATTGGGTCAGCGAATTTAATATCTCCTCCGGCTAATAATTTATCCATTTTCCCTAATCCATGATTGAGAAGCATTAAGCCTCCAAAAGTGATTCTTAATAACAATAATCCAAGGTCATTAAAATTGGATAATGGTTTGTTTGATAACATCTTTTTAAACATGATTTTTGGTTATGGTGATTTTGAAAAATATAAATTGCATTACAATAATAGGATTTATTTTTAATAATTATTCGGCTCTCAGAGTAATTTAGTGGAAATTGGTAAAAAGTTTAATGTAATAAATTTTTGTTCCACTGTGATTTTAGATGAATGATTAATAATCAAGGTATTATAAATCGTTGAAGAGGTCTAAACATTTAGGAATCATTAAATTCCTAAAATAGTCGTTTTTTTGAATAATTGTCAATACTCAAAATAAACTATCTTTGACATTTAGACAACGCAATGAAGTCGTGATGCGTTTAGAAAATTATGTTCTAAAACTTACCTTGAATTTAAAAATTTAAAAATATGAAAAAGTCCTTCTTGTCTTTAATCCTTATATTGCTCTGTCAGCAAGCATTCTCACAGATTGGTGGAGAAAGTGTGTTTAGGTTTACGACTTTGCCACATACTGCACGAGTTACGGCATTAGGAGGAAATGTGATAACGGTGAAGGATTCGGATGTCGCTTTGGCGTATCATAATCCTGCGACATTGAATGCAACGATGAATAATCAACTATCGTTTAATCATTCTTTTTATTTAGCAGATATTAGTCATGGATATTTTGGTTATGGTCGTCATTTTGATAAAATTAAAACGACTTTTCATACTGGTATTCAATACGTTTCATACGGTGATTTTCAAGGAACAGATCCGACTGGTCAACTTACGGGAAGTTTTTCAGCGTCTGAATATGCGTTTACAGTTGGAGCCGGTCGGCAGTATAATGAGCGATTGAGTTTTGGTGCAAATGCTAAATTATTGACTTCTCAGTTTGAGAGTTATAAATCATTGGGAATTGCTTCTGATTTAGGTGTTTTTTATAGTGATACAGCGAATCGAATTACAGCGACCTTATTATTTAGAAATATTGGAACACAAATAATAACTTATCAACCGGATAATTTTGAATCTTTACCTTTTGATATGCAAATCGGTATTTCTAAGCGATTGAGGCATTTACCTTTTCGATTTTCGGTGATTGTTCATAATCTACATCGCTGGAATATTCGTTATAATGATCCAAATATAGACGAACCAGCTTTTGTGTTTGGAGGAGAAGATGCAGTACCGGACGAAAAATCTTATTTTGTTGATAATCTTTTTCGGCACTTTATTTTTAACGGTGAATTTTTATTAGGAAAAAATGAAAATTTTCGAATGAGAATTGGTTATAATCATTTACGTCGAAGTGAATTGTCGGTTTCAAATACGGTCGGTTTCGCAGGGTTTAGCTTTGGTGTCGGTTTGAAAGTTAATCGTTTTAAAATTGATTACGGTAGAGGTTTGTATCACTTAGCCGGTGGCGCAAATCATATTACTATTTCTACGAATTTGAGTGAATTTAAGAGATAATATTCCATTACTCTACGGTTTCATGGTTAAATTGTTAATCGTTAGGACGATAAAAATAATGAAATAATGAAACCGTGTAGCAATGAAACCACCGAGTTCTCGGGGGCAGGTAAGGAAACAATGAAAGATATATTTGAAGAGTTTACGAAAGTAAATGTATTAATAGTGGGCGATGTAATGATTGACCGATATTTGGTCGGTGAGGTTGGGAGAATTTCTCCGGAAGCACCTGTCCCCGTAGTAGATTTAAAAAAGAGAGATAATAGATTAGGAGGTGCTGCGAATGTCGCGTTGAATATAAAAGCACTGGGAGCGACTCCTTTTCTTTGTAGCGTAATCGGCCAGGACGAATCGGCTGTAATCTTTCGAAATTTGCTAAAAACAGAGAATTTATCGGATGAAGGAATTCTGTCAGACTCTTCGAGAATCACAACTGTAAAAACGCGTGTTCTTGCCAAAAGTCAGCAATTACTCCGATTTGATGAAGAAATTACGGATGATATAAATGATGCAACTAGGAATATTTTTTTAAAAAAAATTATTCAGATCATTGAAAATCAAAAAATTAATGTTGTCTTATTTCAAGATTATAATAAAGGGGTCTTATCAAAAGATTTGATTGTAACATTGATTGATTATTGTAATCAGCATAATATTCCAACGACTGCTGACCCAAAAAGAAAGAATTTCTTTAGCTATAAAAACATCACATTATTCAAACCGAACCTAAAAGAAGTAAGTGAAGCATTGGACTATTATCCAAATCCTGATAAAACAGATACACTTCAAATAGCAGCTAAAATGCTAAATGAACGGCTAAATAATACACTTACCTTAATCACATTGTCAGAAAAAGGAATGTATTTAGATAATCATGCCCAAAGTATTATAATTCCTACTCAACCTCGAAATATTGCAGATGTTTGTGGTGCGGGAGATACTGTAATAAGTGTGGCTGCATTAGGTTTAGCTTTGAGCTTTGACATAAAAGAAATGGTAATTTTAGCGAATCTTGCAGGAGGTATTGTCTGTGAAAGTGTTGGTGTCGTTCCGGTTAATAGAGAAAAACTAATGGTAGAATATAAGAAGTTACAAGAATAGTTTTAATTTTTTTAGTGAAAAATCGATAGCTTGAATGATAAATAATTTGTCATTTACTCACGAGGTTTCGGAAAATAATAATTATAATTCACTAAACATCTTTATAGGTGAAAGCGTTAAAATAATTCTGGTAAATATGGCTAATGTTAATTGTTACCAATTATTATTAGAAATAATATAGCTTTACAAACATTTTAAAAAATGAATAAATTATTTAATATAAATATATTTTAATTATGAAATTATCTTTTACAAGATTGATCACAGCTTTTGCAGCTGTAATGATTTTAGGTTTTCAGGTATCTGCTCAAACAGTAGTTTGGTCAGAAGACTTTGGTGCTGGAGTGATTCCTGCTACTTGGACAAATGTTGATGCTACAAGTCAGGTAACCACACTTTGGGAATTTTCAACAGCAGGACCACTTTTCGGTTCTCAACCTGCATTTGCTTCTCCAACAGCAGCAAATGGCTTTGCTATTTTCAATTCTGATGCTGCAGGACCCGTAAATCCTTCACACGATTTACAATTAACTACGGATGTAATTGATTGTAGTACATTAACGACTACAGTAGTAGCTAAATTCTCAAATCAATATGCTTATTATTCAGCTGGTGGTGTTTCTATCGTTGAATTAGGGGTAAGTACAGATGGAACTACTTTTACTTATTTTCCAATCTTAGTAGGTATTGCTCAGAATGATCTAACAATTGCTGAAACGACAGAGGAAGTTGATATTTCAACAGTTGCAGCAGGTCAATCAACTGTTTATTTACAATTTCGTTGGAGAGGAAATTACGAATATGCATGGAGAATTGATGACATTAAAGTGCAAGATGGTGTAACGCCACTTCCTGCTGATGATGTCGCACTTGCAAGTAATTTTTATGCAATCGCGTCTTCTTACCAAATGCCAATCAATCAAGTTGATAGTGTTCGTTTCTTAGCGGACGTTGCTAACATTGGTTCTAATGTACAGGATAATGTCACATTAACAGTGACCGTTATTAAAGATTCTGATAACTCAACAGTTCACACACAATCTTATAACTACGGAACATTACAACCCGCAGATACAGTAGAAAACTATTTATTCCCTCAAACATTTTTAGCTCCAAATGTAGCTGAAACGTATACGGCGACTTATAGCTTGTCATCTGATGCAGCGACGGATTCAGATCCAAATAATAATACAGCAACATTTAACTTTGAGGTAATTGATGGTGTTTTCTCAAAAGTGTCAGGAGCAAATGAAAATATCGCTCCCGGAGCTGATAACTCTTGGACAGCGGGAACACATTACTATGCTTATAAAGGGACAGAAATTACAGGTTTAGATACAACAGCTCGTTATGCTACAGCAATTACATTTGGTATCGCGAATGCAACAGGTGCGCAAGGTATCGCTGGTAATAGTGTAGATGTATTCCTTGAAAAAGGTTATGATGTAGATGGAAGTGGATTAATCGAAACAACTGAAAGAACAGTTGTTGCTTTCGGTTCTTATACATTCACAGCGAATGATGATGATATTATTCTTGCAGTTCCTATTGATAACTTCTCAGGTACAACTCTTTTATATGAATTAGAAGACAACAGTCACTATTTAGTAACGGTAAGATACAGCGCTACAGGAACAGAAGATATGTTCTTATTAATGAGTGGTGCAGAAAATTATTCAGGAGCTGATTTTGCAGCAGGTCTTTCAAATGCTCCTCGTTATGGAGGGTTTTTAGATATTGGAAACTCAGGTGATTATAACTATATTACAAATTTCAACGGAAATCCAACACCAGCTGTTGGTTTGCTTACTTCTACTGTTTTTACGACTTCTACTGCGGATAGACAATTAGATGCGAATTCATTAATTGTTTTCCCTAATCCTGCAACTGAATTTGTTACGGCAACATTGGATTTAAAAGAAACTGCTGAAAATGCAAGAATTACGATTTATAATGTACACGGTCAAGTTATAGAAACTCGTAACTTGAGTAACGTACGTAATGAGCAAGTTCAATTCAACTTGGATAATTATACAAGTGGAACTTACTTAATGAGCATTGATACGGACTTCGGTCATACTATCAAACGTTTCATTGTTAAGAAATAGACAATTATAATTAATGACAATTATTGTAATTGTCGATAATGAAAGAGGTTATCTCAAATATTTGAGATAGCCTCTTTTTTTTTGAATAGCTGACTTTTTAAAAAAGGTTTTATAATATTCTTCATTTTGTACAATTTGCAAAATAATAAATTAGTAATTGTGATTAAGGTGGTTTGTATCGTTTCTTTTGTGGTTAAAATCGGATTAATATATTGATTTTTTAAATTTGTTAAAACGATAAACATATTCATGTTTAAATTTATCAATTTGATACTATTTTGATTTAATTATTGCGAATGGTGTAATAATTAAATTAATTGATTAGAATATTTGTAATTAAAACATAAGTTAGCCTATATTTGTCATATCTTAAATAACAAAGGTTATTACAAACAAATAAACATTGTAAGGTGGCGAAATTTGGCAGCCGCACCCTCTTGTCTCGAGGGCGAAGATTACGGGATAAATTTTGGTTCGATACCTGCTACTTCGGTGGCAAATACCGAAGTAAAACTAACTACTTCTTGAAGGTTCGAGTCCTTCCCTTACAGCTTTTTTCTTAGTTGATAATTCGTAAAGATGAATTAACGAATGACAAATCAGCTAATTAATAAAATTTTTAGGTAGTTGCTCAGAAATAGTTTAGGACGCTATTTTCTAAAACCATTCAGTTTTTCTGGATGGTTTTTTTATTTGATTATTTGATAAAATCTCATGGAGAAAATCCGAAATGAAGGCGTATATCTGAAGTGAATCGAAAATATTTTGGTAGAAGAAACTCTCAAGCCTTATCTAATATCAAAATAGATATATTACCTTTATAAAAAAAAGTTATGAAATTAAACTTATTGTCTTGTGACGCTCAGAAACCGAATAGAAGAGCGATAGCCAAATGTATAGCGGAGATTTCTAATATGGATGGATCTTTGTCGAATGAACTGACTGATATTCTCTTAGAAGGGGATGCCGTAGATATTGAAATTGATGATAAAAACCATAATTCGGCGATGAGGGCTTTGCGGAAGTTAGATATTGATTATGAAATTGTGGAATGAAACGGATTAAATAGTTGGCAGTCGCCAGTTGACCGTATTATAACAATTTGAAATATTAAATACTAAAATATTAAAAGCGACTTCAAAATTTCTGGAGTCGCCTTTTTACATCGCAATCACTACTTTGAAGCGTCAATAATTGATAATTCATATTTCATACAGGTCACTCCCTCAAATAAATACTCCCTTCTCGAAACCTCAAAGATCCACCTTTTCTATTCCGAAAAACCGCCACAATTTCCGCTACAATCGACAACGCAATTTCCTCAGGAGATTCCGCACCAATATCCAAACCGATAGGCGAAAATAGATTTGTTTTTTCATTCAAATTAAGTGCAATTTTACTTTCGTTAAACGCATCTTGCATTTTCCAAAATCGCTTTTTGGGGCCTAAGATTCCGATGTATGGAATATCGTAATTCACGACTTTTTTTAAAATCTCTAAATCTGATTTAAAATCATGCGACATTAAAACGATTGCCGTATGTTCGTCCGTTTTGATGGTTTCGATGGCTTCCAAAGGATAAATTTGAGTAGCATTTTGAGTAATTGCTTTTGTCATCTTTCGTAATTTCCCAACAATATAAATTTCCCAACCCAAAGTCGAAACGACATTGGCGAAAGCCGCCACATCGTAATTATCACCCACACAAATTACCTTAATCTTTGGTCGAATGATTTCAAATAAAATCTCGTAAGTTGCTTTATTTTTATTGGAAATTGTCAAAACTTTAGACTTGCGTCTGTGTAAAACGGTATGGATTTTTTCGGTTAATTCGGTTTCTGAAATTTCAATGGTTTGGGCTAATTCCTTCAAGTTGTTTTGCGTAAAAAAACGCCCTCGCAAGGTTTGATTTCCACCTTCAATATTCAAAATTTGCAATAAAACCGTGGGCGTTCGTTTATCTTTTATTTGCTTCAAAAATTCAACTTGATTATTCCCTTTTTTAATCGGTGTAAATAAAACCTCAATCCGACCATTACAACCCAAACCAACACCAATTTGATGCGGATCATCTTCCATTGTATCATAAACGATAATCGAATTTTCATCTTTCATAATCGCAACCTGTGCCTTTCTTAAAGCATCGCCTTCTAAACATCCACCACTAATTCCACCAATCCATTGTCCGTTATTACTCACCAAAATTCTCGCACCAATTCTCCGATAAGCTGAACCATCTACCTTCACCACCGTTCCCAAAGCAATTTTCTCCCGTTCCCAATCAACCTGCTCGTATCGCTCAATGATATTTTCTATTTCTTTCATGTTATTAAATAAATTCACCGCAGCGTTTTAGGAGTTTTCAAGAGTTTTTTTAGCAACTTCGTTGCGTTTAGAAAAAAAACAGAAAGATTGCGCAGCAATCAAAAAACGTCTAAAACTCTGCGGTGAATCAAAATATTACCCCAAAATATTACTCGTTTTCACAAACGGTTGAGCATAAATCCTTTCACCAGTCGCTTTCGCAATTGCATTCGCAACCGCTCCACCAGCAGGCGGCAAAGTCGGTTCACCCAAACCAGTCGGGTGAATATCACTTTTTACAAAATGTATATCAATCTTTGGAGTTTCAGACATACGAATCAAACGATATTGATGAAAATTATTTGCATTTGGAACGCCATTTTCAAACGTCAAATCGCCATACATTGCGTGACCAATTCCATCAATAATTCCACCTTCTGCTTGATTTTTTGCACCCAACGGATTCACCACAATTCCGCAATCAATCGCTGCAATCATTTTATCAATCACCGGTTTACCGTCTTTCATCACGACATTTGCGACTTCTGCGACATACGTATTATGTGAAAAATAAACACTAATTCCTTGCGAAATGCCGTCACCAGCTTTTCCCCAATCTGATTTTTCTTGTACCAACTTTATTACGCCAATCATACGATTCGGTTCGTAATTTCCTGTTGGAGGCAATGCTTTTTTAGCTTCTGCCAATGCAATTTCATCCTCTTTGTGTGCTTCCTCCGCAGCCTTGTGTGCTTCAAAAGCAGGTTTAGATTTTTCTAATAAATCGATTCTTAATTGAACCTCATCCATTCCTATTTCAGTCGCCATTTCATCCATGAAACTCTGTTCCGCATACGCCAAGAAGTTCGTATAAGGTGCACGCCAAGCTCCAGTTGTGATATTACTTTTCAACGTATTATTATCCACTTGATAATTTTCAATCGCTCCAGCAGGGAAATTATTTGGTAATCTGCCGTACATACTTGAGTTCACCGATGATTCACTCAAGTGATAACCCGTAATTTCGTTATCCTTAATCGCTGCTCGGATTTTGTATTGAATCGCAGGACGATAAGTTCCCGCCATCATATCATCTTCTCGGCTGAAAATCACTTGAATTGGCTTTTTCGTTAATTGCGAAAGCTGAGCCGCTTCTAATGCAAAATCACCGTACAAACGACGACCAAAACCACCGCCCATTCGAGTCATTTGAATATCAATTTTATCTAATGCCGCTTTTTTTTCATCATCATTCATATCGTTTTCTAACCAACCTAACTGTCGAGCAACTCGTCCTTCCGTCCATTGAGGCGTTTGAATTGGACCAATTAATTCTGCTTTTTCGTCCGTGACATTTGCATAGAAATTCATTGGTTCCATACAGTTATGCGGCAAAAATGGGGATTTGTAAATTCGTTCTATGACTTTATCTGCTTCTGCAAATGCTTTCGTAATGTCACCATCTTTTCGAGCAACTTTTTGAGGCGTTTCATTAAACATTCCAGTCAATTTCTCTTCATGATAAGCCGAACTTTCAAGCGGAGAATCTTCTTTCCAAGTTGCCACTAAAGCTTTTTTACCCTTCATTGCTGCCCAAGTAGAATTTGCCAAAACTGCTACTTTATCACCAAATTCATCACTGAACTGAACCACATCATTTACACCATTTACCTGTCGTGCGGCCGAATCATCGACCGAAACGATTTTTTGACCAAAAGCAGGAGCACGCAACACAACTGCGTATTGCATCCCCTCTTTTTTAGTATCAATTCCAAATAATGGTTTTCCAGTTATAATACCTTTTAAATCAACATTCGAACGACCGGTACCAACGATTTTAAAATCTTTCGTTTCTTTCAATTCCACTTCCTCTGGTACTTCCAATGCACCCGCCGCAGCCGCTACATCACCAAAACCAAGCGTTTCTCCTTTTGTATTTGTAATGATTCCATTGGCAACTTTACATTCACTCACCTCGACATTCCATTGTGCCGCCGCAGCCATTACCAACATTTGCCGAGCCGTCGCACCAGCCATTCGCAAAGCGTCCCAACTTGCCCGAATCGAATCACTACCACCGGCGACTTGTCTATCGTACCAGCTTGTATTTAAACCAGCTTGTTCCACAATCACATCTTCCCAAGCCACATCCAACTCTTCCGCCACAATCATCGGCATCGAAGTTTTGATGTTCTGACCAATTTCAGGATTCGGCGACATAATCGTTACCAAACCATTTTCACCGATTTTTAAATAGCTATTAATATCAAACCATTCTTTCGGCATTTCTTTCATTTTAGCTTGTTGCTCTGGCGTTGTACAAGATGCAAACCAGCTAAAACCCAGCAACATTCCACCACCAGCCGCAACCGATGATTTCAAGAATGAACGTCTATTATAGGTTGTCTTAATTTTCATTTTTAATGATTATTCAAATTATTGAATTATTATGATTGTCATTTTTAGATAATTGTGATTAACAATCAAGCAATTAGCCGAAGGCGACACAATCAAACAATCAAATAATTAAAGATTTTTTGAAGCGGTTTTAACAGCAGCTTTGATGCGAGTATAAGTGCCACATCTGCAAATATTACCATTCATACTCTCAACGATTTCTTCATCCGTTGGATTAGAATTTTCTTTTAAGAATGCTGCTGCATTCATAATCTGTCCGGATTGACAATAGCCACATTGAGGCACATCGTGTTCGACCCAAGCATTTTGTAAAGGGTGTGTTCCATCTTCTGATAAGCCTTCTATCGTTGTTAATTTTTTATCACCAACATTAGAAATTGGTAACACGCAAGAACGTATTGCCGAACCATCTATATGAATCGTACAAGCACCACATTGTGCCATTCCGCAGCCATATTTTGTTCCGACAAGGTTGAGGTTATCACGTAAAACCCAAAGTATAGGCGTATCTGCATCTGTTTTTACTTCATGATTCTTACCATTGACATTTACGGTATAAGTTGTCATAATTAGTTTTTTATTAATAAAAGGGAAGCTTTTAAAAATCGATGATGAATATAAAGATTTTTTTTCGCCATTACAATTTGATATTGGAAATGAGATAATTTTAGTATAAATAGTTGTTTGAAATAGAGATGTTTTTTATCTAAATGATTTTTTGAGATATAGTAAGGGATAAAAATATAGCTTTATCACCTCGAGCTCTTGAAGTGGTAAAGTTAAAGCCCTACAGGAATCAGCTTTCTGAGTAGTAAAAAAGAATGATATGTGTGGCCTTATTAGAGTTTGTTTACAACGTGAATTTTCATCTTTTTTATCATTATTTTATGAATCCATTTTTCAATAATAATAATAATAGGGCTCAATATTTTTTTATTTGCTACTTCGAACTCAAAATATATTTTTAAAACGTGTTCGAAATAATTAGGGTGTAAAGTGTATTTATTTGAAATGTTATATTAGTCATATAAAGGTACTTCAAAATATTGTTTCACTAGTTTTGATTTTCTACTTTTAAATACAACTGTTTTTATCTATATTGGTATTTTTTTTATTTATCTAAACCAAATTTATTATGAGTCAAAAAATTTATTTACTTTTTATCTGTTTGCTGTTAAGTGCAAGTACTTTTGCACAGAAAACAGTCTCAGGAACAATCACAGATGGTGTTGAGCCTTTAATCGGTGCATCAATTATTGTGAAAGGCTATTCGATGGGAGCAATTACCGATTTTGACGGAATGTACTCTTTGGAAGTACCGAAAGGTGCGACTACAATGGTCATTTCTTATGTTGGTTACACGACACAAGAGGTAGCGATTGGAGAAGGTGGAACAATTGATATTACAATGTCTGAAGGACAAGATTTAGAGCAAGTTGTTATCGTTGGTTCTCGTAGTGGTGGACGTACAAAATTAGAAACGTCTGTACCAGTTGATATTATTGATATTAAAAGTATTAGTGCGGCTGGTGGTCAAACAACGGTTAATTCAATTTTGAATTTCGTGGCACCATCTTTCTCTTCTAATACACAAACGATTTCGGATGGAACAGATCATATTGATCCTGCATCTTTGAGAGGCTTAGGTCCGGATCAAGTTTTAGTATTGATTAATGGAAAACGTCGTCACACGACTGCATTAGTAAATGTAAATGGAACTTTCGGACGTGGAAATGTTGGAACGGATATGAATTCAATTCCTGTTGGGGCGATTGAGCGAATTGAGGTTTTACGTGACGGTGCAGCTGCTCAGTATGGTTCTGATGCAATTGCTGGTGTGATCAATATCATTTTAAGAGATGATTATGGTTTAAATGTTCAAGTTGGAACTGGAGCTTACATGTCTAAAAATTCGGAAGATGGAATGGACGGAGAAGCGGTTCAATTGAGCATGAATTACGGAATGCCTGTTGGTGAAAAAGGGGGTTATTTAAATCTTACAGCGAACTATGACGATCGTAATCATACGAATCGTATGAAAGAATTTTCGGGTAAAATTTTCTCTGGTTATAACAATCCAAATTATACAGGAGATCCGGGTGATGATATTACTGAATCTGAATTAGCAGCAAGAAATTTAACGCGTAGTGATTTTAATATGCGTGTTGGACAATCAGCAGTTACGAATGGTGGATTGATGTTAAATTCTGAAATTCCATTGAATGAAACGTCTACACTTTATTTCTTTGGTGGATTAACTTACCGTAATGGTCAAGCAGCAGGTTTTTACCGTTTGCCTTACCAAGAACGTACGGTAACGGATATTTATCCAAATGGATTTTTACCAGAGATTCATTCTAACATTTATGACCAATCTTTTGCTGCGGGAGTTCGTAGTAAAGTTGGAAACTGGGATATTGATTTGAGTAATACTTATGGTAAAAATACTTTCGGGTATCAAATTAATAATACTTTAAATGCGTCTTTGGAAGCAGCTTCACCAACTAGTTTCAATGCTGGTGGATTTAGCTTTATGCAGAATACCACAAATTTTGACGTAAGTCAATATTTTGAAACGGTTGCATCTGGTTTGAACGTTGCATTTGGTGCAGAATTTCGTTTAGAGAATTATGCGATTTCAGCAGGAGAAGAAGGTTCTTATGCGAATTATGGTTTAGCGAGTCAATATTTTACAAACGGTGGCGATACGTTATTAATTAATAATAATTCAGGTCCAATTAATACTGTTTTTGGTCCAAATGGTTCTGCTCGTCCAGGTGGTTCACAAGTATTTCCGGGATTCAGTCCTGGTAATGAGGTGAATGCTTTACGTAATAGTGTTGCAGCTTATGCAGATTTAGAATTAGATGTTACAGAAGCATTTTTAATAAGTGCGGCTTTACGTGCTGAAAATTATAGTGATTTCGGTTCTACTTTAACTTGGAAAGTAACGGGTCGTTACAAATTAACGGATAATTTCTCTGCTCGTGCAGCAGCAAGTACAGGTTTCCGTGCACCTTCTTTACATCAGTTACACTTCAATAGTACGTCTACGATTTTTGTAGATGGTGTTCCTTTTGAAGTTGGAACGTTCTCAAATGATAGTCGTGTAGCAGAATTATTAGGAATTCCAGAATTGAAACAAGAAACATCTACAGCTTATAGTGTTGGTGTTGCTGGTCAAATTCCAAGTGCAAACATGAGTATTACGGTAGATGCTTATCAAGTTAGCATTACGGACAGAGTCGTTTACACTGGTCAGTTTTCTGGTGATGCGAATGGTTCGGCAGCCGATCAAGAAATTGCCACATTGTTATCGTCTGCGAATGCAAGTCGTGCAGGATTTTTTGCGAATGCAATTGATAGTCGTACAAGAGGACTTGATGTCGTTTTGACACATCGTGCGAATCTTGGAAGCGGTCGTTTAAATACTACTTTAGCAGCGACTTTCTCTCAAACAGAATTGATTGGTGATATCAAAACTTCTCCTTTATTAGAAGATAAAAAGGATACTTATTTTGATAGAACAAGTCAAATTTTCTTAGAATCAGCTGTTCCTCGTCAAAAAATAAACTTGACACTTAGCTATTCTACTGGTAAGTTTAATATGATGTTACGTAATGTTTATTTCGGTGAAGTAAATGAAGCAACAAATAATGAAGCAAATGATCAAACTTTTGCAGCAAAAGTCGTTACGGATATTTCTGTTGGTTATAAATTAACTGAAAAACTTCGTTTGAGTGTTGGTGCGAATAACTTGTTTGATGTTTATCCGGATTTAAATATCGAAGCGAATCAAAGTTCAGGACGTTTCTTGTATTCAAGACGTTCTCAGCAGTTCGGTGCAAACGGTCGTTATGCATTTGCTCGTTTGTCTTTGGATTTATAAGATTTTTTAGGAATCAGTTAATTTCGGTTTTCTGAACTTCTTTTTATCAACAGTTCGTGCAATTTTTATAAGTTATTGACTATTAGCTATTTATGGTTTTTATGTTAAAAGTCATAATTTGTTAATTATCAGCATGTTAGGTTTTTGAATTTATGTAAAATTGACGTTTTTAAAAAAACTGCACGGACTATTGTTTTATAAAAGCTTCACAGTACGTTATTGAAAAATGATTTATTGTGAGGCTTTTTTATTGTGGGAATAGCTGATAAGGTTGATTCACACTTTCCCAAATTAATAAAGATTGATATAAATTTGTTATTTGAAAATCCTCCATACGATAAGCGATAATTAAATTTTCTTCAATTCGTTCTGACGCAACCTTTCCACTACTCGCAGAATTTCCAATTGCTTTTTCTAATGCCAATGAAAAAATATTCATCACATCGTGACCATTACACAATTCGTTTAAATCGTGTGATTCTTTTTCAATGTTTTGGAGTTGAGTTTGAAGAATTGGATTATTGAAAAAATTGGGTTTAGAGGATTTATTTTCTACTGCTTTTTGTAATTGGATTTTATCAATTTTTAAAGTCGTTTTATCAATAAATTTATCGTACTTGATGTAATCAAACGTTTTCTTTTTCTGCGTTCTGAATTTCAAACCATAGTTTTCTCGGTCATTTAATAATCGAATGTTTGCAACAGGTTTTGCGATATTTAATAAGATTTCTAAAGTAGATTTGTTGAATTTATTTTCAATAATTTTTAATTTACTTAAACCGCTTTTTGAATCAATTTCAGTATTAGCAAAATAGTTTAGAACTCCTTGCCAAGCACGGGAACTTAGCAACATCATTTCTTTATCGTGAAAATCAGTTAAAAAGATATTTGGAAGATTTGGAACTTTGTTTTCAATACGTCTGAAATCTGCATCAATGATTCCTAATAAATTTTTAAACGATTTTTCATTAGCAAGTTTTAAAACACCGATTGCAATTTGAAAACCATTAGTTGGAAATACTTTTACATTACTTGAAAAGAATTTCCCAAATAGTTCTTTATCAGATTTTGCTTCAACCAAAACACCAACTGCATTTGCTTGAACACCTCGATTTATCCATAATCCGACTAAATTAAATGTGTAGTTAATATTGATTTTATCACGCAT
>CAWVWD010000020.1:0-18576 GCA_963933585.1 uncultured Saprospiraceae bacterium | reverse complement strand
GTCTGCATCTGGACTTTTCATACCCAAAGCTGCTGTATCTGAAACTAATGTTGCCCCTTGATTATAGGCTACAACTGAAGCCCATTGCATTACACCATTTTCATCACGTAATCTTTGATCATTATCACGGTATCTGTCATCATTACTCATACGACCACGAGGACCAGTTCCGCCACCACGACCGAAAGAAGCATAAGCCGAAGTTTTCAAACTTGTCTTATCAGAAATTGTCCAATAGTGATTAACGAAAAATTTAGGTTTGTGGTAGAAGTTCTTTCTCCATGAGAATTCTTCACCATCTAATTCACCTGCTAAATGATTGAAACGAATACCTTGATCGTAATTATAATCACGAGAACTTTCTCTATCATTTGCGACAGAATCATCCGGATTAACAAAATTACGTAATGTTACCCCATCAAATGATCCAACACTTCTTTGGTTGTGCCATTGAGGCGCACCTAAACCAGTTAAAACAACTGTGTGTTTTTTATTGAAAGTTTTTGAAATTGCTCCGAAGTAAGAATATGCACGGAACTTTGTACTATTCACATAACCGTCTCCACGAGTGTGAGAACCTTGAAACGTTACCGCCCAACCGTTATCCATCAAACCTGTTGATAAAGAAACGCCATATTTTTGGTATCCATCATTACCAGCTGATAATGAAACTTGTCCACCGGCTTCTCTTTCTGCAGGATTCGTGATAATGTTGATAGAACCACCAACAGAAGGAACCGCTAATTTTGAAGCTCCTAATCCACGCTGGATTTGTACACTACTTGCGATATCTGTTAAACCAGCCCAGTTTGACCAATAAACAGCACCGTTTTCCATATCATTAACAGGAATCCCGTTAATCATAACTGCAGTATTTGTTTGGTCGAATCCACGTACATTAATACGAGAATCACCGAATCCACCACCTTGCTTTGTTACATAAACTGAAGGTGTAGAACGCAATATTTCAGGAAATTCTTGATTTCCAACTAATTGCTGAATTTGCTCTGCCTTGATGGTAGAAACAGCCACAGGCGTTTTACGATCAACTGCAATAGATGCAACTACGTTTACTTGCTGTAAACCGATAGCTGAAGAACCAACTTCGATAGTTCCTAAATCAGTAGAACCACCATCTTTAACCTCAATGGTTTGTTTCATCGTTGCATAACCAACGTAAGTAATTACGATAGTTTGAGAACCAGCAGAAACATCTGAGATAGTAAAATTACCATCATAATCAGATAATGTTCCTTTTGTAGTTCCTTCTACTACCACACTTGCGGAAATTAGTCCCTCACCGTTGTCGGCATCTACCAATTTACCTGTAATTGTACCTTGTGCAAAGGTAGCTGCACTAATTAAAAGTGCGAACACGAAAGTCAAAATTTGTTTCATAGAACTAATATTTTGGTTTAGTTTAGTGCAAAGTTAAAATTCAAGATTGATAAAAAAAAATGAGTTTTGTCATAAGGTATAAAAGTTCACATTGAATTAACAGTCAATTATTTATATAAATTTTCATATTACCGTTATAACCCTTACTATTATTGGAATAAGATTCATATATCCATTAAATATAAGTGATTGTCCATCTAAAAAATAAATATAATTTTGTGTAAAAAAAAAGATGATGGAATAAAAAATTGATGATGCCTTCGTAATTTTTATGCTTTTGATGAATATCAATTTTCACTTCCTAATTATTTAAACAAAAAAAACTTGTTCAAAAAATGAAATGTAGAATCCGACTTATCTAAGAAATACACGTCTTAAAAAGTTACTTATACTATCTCATACTGAAATGGTTTTATGCCAAAAATTAAGGTTATGCAGAATGAAAATGAGGTAGCACAGATAAAAAACCAGAAATATTATGCTATTGATTTAAGCGAAAGATAGAAAAATCGTATTGAGCTGAAAATATGATTTATACCATTTTAGCAAAAAAAAGCGATGCAAATCAATACTTTTCAAATCCTCAATCGTTAAGGGTAATTAGCCTTCTTCGTAAAAAGTATATCTTATAAATAGTTCTAACTTCAGCCGAGATAAAAATTACAAAAAGAAAAGAGGAACAACGGAATATTTATTTGTTCTA
The DNA here is from genome assembly GCA_963933585.1 of uncultured Saprospiraceae bacterium. Taxonomy (GTDB): domain Bacteria; phylum Bacteroidota; class Bacteroidia; order Chitinophagales; family Saprospiraceae; genus CAWVWD01. The sequence continues at coordinate 16,475 of CAWVWD010000020.1, read as the reverse complement.
TGGAAATTCAGTTTGAAGATGCCGGAGATAAACCTGTGGTGAAAAATCGGATGCTTTCAAAATCGTTCGACCTTTCTTGGAAAAAGAAAATTCGCTTATAGATTTTCAAATCAATAGCATTTCAAAATATGGCAATCGATTAATTATTATTTAAAATTTTCAAAATCATTAATAACTGCCTATTATTGCAATAACCTCTAAATACTTTCAAGTATTTTGGCAATCATTCTAAAGTTATAAAACTTGATATCGCTCTAACGAGATTGATTCGCCGAAAATGCCGACTTTTTAAAATTTTCAAACGAGTTATTTTATACCTTTAACTAAGTAGCCAGTATTTCGAGGTAAATTGAAATAAAGCAAATGATGAAAAAAATATTTGACGATAACGACTATATCAAGGAACGAAGTATTTTACTCGGACAAGTAGCGGAAGCACGAGCGAGAGAAAAGCGTGTTTTGGCTTCAAGTCAGAATTTAAAAATATTACTATTTCTAAGTTTGGTATTATTACCATTGTCACATTGTTGGTTTGGAAAAACGGAAAAAGCACAACTTTCAGAGAAGAATCGGGCGGTTTTGATGGATTTCAGAGAGGAACAATTAAATACGAATTTTGAACTGTTACAACAACTTTCTACCCCAGATTCGACTTTCACTTATATCGTTCAAGATGGTGATTATCCAGAATCCATTTCTCAAAAATTTTATGGCACAACGAAATACGCTTACGTTATTATGCTAGATAATGGTGTTGGAAATGATAGACGTTTGATTAGGAATGATACTTTGGAACTTCGACATGAGTCGGAAATCTTGGATAAGAATTTGAAATAATTATTTCATAGCTTCATGGTTCTCTCCTTTCGCTCGTGATTAAATTAGCAGTCATCATCATCATAAAACAAGCAAAAATTTTAGTACTAAAATAATCAAAAAGATGAAGCACTTAATTATCGTTTTTCTATTCTTATGCGTTTATAATTTCACTTCGGCACAAACCAATTTTTTTCCTCAAAAAAGTTATGTTATTGAACCGATTACATTTAATACGCTCTCGAATATAGATATTTATCAACCTTCCATATTAACTAATTCTATAATATATTTAAATAACGCATTTAATATTTCAACTTATAATTATGATGATTTAGCCATTTTTTGCAAATTAGAAGTGAAGATGGAAAAAGCCTCGGGAATTCCTATAAAGTTTCGATTAGGCGAAGTGAATTATGTAGAGAAATTAGAAGGAAAACCGTATTCAATATTTTATTAAAAAGGTGTGAAGGCAGGTGATTAATACCTTAAATCTGTAACCCCTTAAAATCTATACTTTTTTGTATTTACAAGCTCTAAAACTTACGAATTTCAAGAATTACGAATCGCAAACTTTGTTGCTTTCTCAGCATTTGAACTGTTTTGTTGGACAAAATGGAATGGGGAAAACAAATATTTTGGATGCGATTTATTATTTGTGTATGTGCAAAAGTCATTTCAAAACGAGTGATAAACACCTTACGAAACATGAAACAGACTTCTTTCGACTGGAAGGAAATTTCGTGAGTGAGCGTAAAGAAGAGAAAGTGATTGATAAAATAATTGCAAAAGTTCAAGCTCGAAAACGGAAAGATTTTGAATGTAATTTGGCCGTTTATGACCGACTTTCTGACCATATTGGACGGTTTCCCGTGGTCATGATTGCACCAGATGATACGCTGATGGCAATGGAAGGAAGTGAGGAACGTCGTCGATTTTTGGATAATACGCTGTGTCAATTAGATAATCAATATTTGACACATTTAATGCACTATAATAAGGTACTTTCGCAACGAAATAAAGTACTCAAGCAATTCGCGGAAACTCGAACTTTTGATGATATTTTGATACAATCCTATGATGTGCAATTATTACCTTCTGCAAATTATATTCATCAAAAACGGCAAGAATGGATGAAAGATTTCGAACCGATTTTTATTGATTATTATAGTCAAATTTCGGGCGAAAGAGAATCCGTCAAATGTATTTATCAATCGAAATTATCCGATACCAATTTTGAAACATTATTAGCCGAAACTCGTGAAAAAGATAGAATCTTACAACGAACGACGACCGGGACGCATAAGGATGATTTGAAGTTTGTATTTAATGACGTTCCTGTCAAACAGTTCGCATCACAAGGTCAATTGAAATCTTATATTTTAGCGTTAAAACTCGCTCAATATGAGCTTTTACGACAAGAAAAAGGAATCGCTCCTATCCTACTTTTAGATGATATTTTTGATAAATTAGACGAAAATCGAGTACGACATTTATTAGAATTATTAATACAAAAAAAAGAATTCGGTCAGGTTTTTATTACCGACACGCACGAAAATCGAGTCGCTCAAATCGTGGAAAAATTTGATATGAATTATGAAAAATTTGTGATTGAGAATGGAAAACATTTGGATGATGAATTGTAGAAGACCCATCATTCCGGCGAAGGTCAGAATAACATATATTTTTAATTATCAATTATCAATTATCAAGAAAAAAACTTTAGCTTTGTAAGCTGTCTAAACATATAAAATAAATATTAATAGCTAATAATAAAGACTTCACCTTATAACACGCAAAATAAATGACTCGAGAAAAAAATGATATGCCATTAAAGGATATTCTGAAACAATTTTCTGATAGTAAGAAATTCAAGGTAAAATTGACTAAAACGAAAATTATTTCACTTTGGGGACGTATCATGGGTGCAACTATTGAACAGTATACGAAAAAGATAGAATTACACCGAGGGACTCTGTATTTAACGATTGAATCGGCAACTTTGCGTCAAGAGTTAAGTTATGGTAAGGACAAAATCGTGAAAATATTAAATGAAGAATTAGGAGAAGCATGTATTAAAGAAGTTGTTATTCGATAAAATCGTGACAGCTAACATTTTATTTCCTCAAAACCATAGTCTTAGCTGTATCGTATAAAATATTCGTAAATCCTTGAATTCCAATAGCCTCTAGTTTTACACGACTTTAATGTATCATTTTCACACTTAGTATATCTCAAATTGTGTGATATCAACATTTTCAAAAAGTTCCACTTCAAAAGTCAAATATCTGTCAAAGAAAAAAATATAATTACATAATTAACTTTTAATCTGCGTTAAAAGTTAATTATGTAATTATATTTGCTGGAATAAGATGAACGAGGAACATTTGATTGTTGCCTAATTATATGTTTTTTGGATGAGAATTGATAATATAGATACTGTACATTAAATTGAAACCTAAACTACTTATTATTGTGAAATTAACAAAGAGAAAAAAATTACTACTAGGTGGAATCGCTTCACTTGCGGTAATAGCCACGATTATTTTTAGCTTACCAAAAACGGACTTAAATTTTAGTACATCTGCTGTTCTTGCAGGAAAATCAGCTACTGAAAGTCCACTTTCCAAACCGATTACAATAGAAGATTCTAATATTAAGTATGGTTTTGTCTTTGACAATTATAAAGTCACAGAAAGTGAATTCGAGAAGAATGAGGTTTTAGGTGCGGTACTTCAACGTCACGATGTTCCTTACACGCAAATTGATAAATTAGTAAAAAAAGCAACCGCTATTTTTGATGTTCGTAAAATGCGTGTTGGAAAACCTTATACGATTTTAGTATCTGAAGAGGGAAAAGCTGCGGATTATTTAATTTATGAACCGAGTCCTTTCTATTATGTCGTTTATGATTTGCGTGGAGAAACTGCTGTAAAAATAGTAGAACGTCCGATCGAATTAAAAGAGACAGAAAATTCTGGTGTCGTAACGGCTTCTTTATGGAACGCAATTGTAGATAACGGAATGAGTTATGAGATTGCAGCGAAAATGGAGGCAGCTTTAGCGTGGCAGGTAGATTTTCATCATATTCAGAAAGGCGACCGATTTAAATTAATTTATAACGAACAATATATAGACGGCGAAGCTGTCGGCGTTGGGAATATTCAAGCGGCTTATTTCAAAAATGGCCACAAAGAATTTAACGCCTATTATTATGAAGACGAAAATTATACTGGTTACTTCGATGACGAAGGACGACCAATGAAAAAGGCATTTTTGAAATCGCCTGTTCAATATGCTCGTATTTCTTCGGCTTATAACTTGAGACGTTTTCATCCTGTATTAAGAAGAGTGAAAGCTCACTTAGGAACAGATTACGCTGCTCCTTATGGAACACCGATTTTGGCAGTTGCTTCTGGAACTGTTTCGAGAGCAGGTCGTACAAGGGGAAATGGAAATTTTGTTAAAATCCGTCACGATAAAACTTACGAAACGCAATATTTGCACATGCGAAAATTTGCAAAAGGCATGAAACCTGGTGTTCATGTGAATCAAGGTGATGTTATCGGGTATGTTGGTTCTACAGGTTTGGCGACTGGTCCTCATGTCTGTTTCCGCTTCTGGAAAAACGGAAAACAAGTAGATCACAGAAAACAAAACTTACCACCACCAAATCCGATGAAAGGTGAAAGTTTGGAAGTATTCAAAAAGATGCAAATAGAAATGGCAAAACGTTTGATAGCCATCGAATTTCCTTCGGAAGAAGACGGTGTGAAATCTAAAATGGAGAAAACAGTTATTGACCCGTGATACCTTTTTGAGAGGGATAAGGAAAGGGATTTTGCAAATTTTGCAGAATCCCTTTCTTCTTTTTTTTAACCTTAGAACTGTTACACCTTTTCAAATCATCGAATAAAGCAGCAACTAAACACAAAAAACGGCTTACAACTACGCTGTCTTAAACAATAAAGACGATTAAGAAAAAGTTAAACATTTACCACAAAATAGAAGTTCCATTATTTCAAATATCAAAATTTTAATAAAAAAGTCATTTATAATAGTACTAAACTGTAAATGATAATTGTAATTTTAAGGTTCAAAAGGAATGGCACTATAAGAAAAGTCTATTCCTCATCTAAAAATAAGACTTCAATCAAACCAGATTTACAAAATCACCTATTCAGAAATGACGGATTTATCCTTCCTACATGAATGATTTAAAGTAGAATTAATAATTTTATTAAATAATAAACCTTTAACTGTCAGGTAACTATTAATAATAATAATTATTAATTCACTTCTATTTCATTTTTTAAGGCTTACTACGTTTTTTCTTTTAGGAGATTTTTAATTTTATGTAATAATCATTTTAAACATGACTTATCACCTAAAACTATTACTACTCTCTTTTATATTATTGGGTACCGCCTCTGTGTCGCAGGCACAAATAACGTCGGCAGATTTCAACGCTTTTAATAATAACACGGTAATATGTGTTGGACAGTTTGTCCCTTTTATTCAAAATATTACCGGAACTCCGATAGATTCTATTACTTGGAACTTTGGAGATGGTTCTATTGAAGCCGGTCAAATCAATGGTGCTCCTGGACACCAATATAATTCAGCGGGGCTTTTTACAGTAACCATGATTATTTATTCCGGAATAACTTCTGATACCACAACAAAAGTTAATTACATCACTGTAAATCCGAACCCTGATATAAATTTCACAGTTGCCATGACTGCTGGATGTCAGCCTTTAGATGTTCAATTGAATTACGTCAATACCGTTCCTATTTCAGGAACGTGGACTTGGCTTTGGTCTTTTGAGAGTGATTCCGCCTGTATCGCAGGAGATACAACGATTGATGTCAATCTATCTAATGGAAATCCATTTATATGGACATTTACAGAAGATGGTTTATATGATGTCAGCTTAGAAGTTGAGAATCAATTCGGATGTAAATCAGATACAATTGTTACCAGTCTAATTAATGTATTTCCGACACCAATAGCGAGTTTTACTTCTGTTATTACACCGGATTGTGATTCTACGACAAATGTAGATTTCACAAGTACATCAAATATTGCATGTTCCTCAAATCCTGTTTTTAATTGGGATTTTGGAGATGGAACATCTACCAATATATTCACACCAAACGTAAATCATGAATATTTAACAAGCGGAACATTCAACGTTTGTTTAATTGTCACAGATGGTTTAACGGGAAATAGTTGTACCGATACGATTTGTCAAACGATTACAATTGATGCAAACCCAACCGTAACAGCTTCCGCTTCCGCAATGTCTATTTGCTTGGGTGAAGATATTCAGTTTTCAGGTTCATCGTCAGGAAATGTAACTGGTTGGCTTTGGGATTTTGGTTTTGGAAATACTTCAACTTTACAGAATCCAACACATACTTTTAGCAATTTGGGTTGTCATCCTGTTAATTTGACGGTTACAATTGACAGTTGTTCTTTCAGTACAACGCTAGATACTTGTATCATAATTCGTCCTGTTCCGTCAGCTTCTTTTGCATCACAAGATACGAATAGAGTTTGTACACAACCGCATACCATGAATTTCACAAATTCCGTGAATGGTACATTATCGCCAAATTCGGCGTGGACTTTCGGTGATGGAACGACTTCTACACAGCAAAACCCCCTCAAAACTTGGAATTATGCAGGTATTTATCCAATCACGTTGACCGTTTCCTCTCCACAAGGTTGTGTGGCTGCTATACAAACCGACACCCTTATTATTGATAGTATTAGTGTCGATTTTACGCCAAGTACGACTTTTGGATGTGAACCGTTAACTGTTCAATTTACAGATAATTCCACCTCTTTAAATAATATTACCAATTGGCTTTGGGACTTTGGTGATGGAATAACTTCCATGCAAGAGAATCCATCGCATACTTACACTTCTTTTGGGAATTACAGCGTCACATTGACTGTAAACACTTCTCAAGGTTGTGCAGAAACTTTGGTAATGTCCAACTTAATCAGCATTGGAACGCCACCAGTATTGAGTTTTGCCGTAAGTGATAGTACGCCTTGTCTGAATCAACTGATTTCGTTTACCAATACTTCAAACTCAAATAGTGTAGATTGGACTTGGTTTAATGGGTTAGACACCGTTCTAGGTTTCACCCCTTCAGATATATTTTATACCTCAGCAGGTAATTATGATATTTGGCTTTCTGCAGGTATAAATGGCTGTTACGATACTTTACGGATGAATAACTTCATAGAAGTACCACTCGTAGATGCAGATTTTGATACAGATGGTGATTGTGATATCGATCCTTTCCTAATCAATTTTACAAATAATTCCAACACAAGTACTTCGGGAATAACGACTTATTCTTGGGATTTTGGTACAATACCAACAAGTACCTCAACCGCAGAGAATCCAAGTTTCATCTTCCCTGGTTCTGACGTGTATGATGTAACCTTGACGGTTACAGATATGAATGGTTGTACAGATATGACCATTCAGAATGTCAACTTATTACAGCCAGAAGCAATTTTTGGATGGGAAAACGATACACTTCCTTGTATTGCTGCGGGAAGTATTATTAATCTAACGGATACTTCTACCAATTTCGATGATTGCTCTTGGAACATTGTAGATGTAAACTATATTTTTGGAACAGATTCTACTTCTTGTCCGCCAATTATTTTATTCGATTTGTCGGATACATATATTATAGAGCTAATCGTCACATCAGATAATGGATGTACCGATACCACCTCAAAAGAAATTTGTATTACAGATGTTATTCCAATTGGAAATATTGATACCTCAAACAATTCCGGGGTTATTAGTAATCTACCATTAACTTATACGAACGGAGGTATAACTACAACTGGTGGAAGTTCACAGGGTTGTCTGATACAAATAAATCCAACAACAGGTGATACAACCTTTGTTGATAGTTTAGGACAATCAATTGTTGATTGTTTTATCAATTATGATATATATACAGGTTGTACCCCTTTGACAATAGATTTGATAGATTCTTCGACCGCGTTTCCAGATTCAATTGTTGCTTGGTATTGGAATTTTGGAGATGGAAATACGTCTTCACTTCAAAATCCTACACATACTTACACAGAACCTTCGGGAGAGTTTGCCTATTTGGTAACATTGACCGTTTATAATTCCTATGGTGTTTTTCGGACAGATTCCGTTACGCTTGTTCAACCAACACAACCAACTTCATCTTTCAATTTATCACGAAATACCGTTTGTACTAATCAGATAATTACAGCAGCAGACAGTTCTTCGGGAAGAGATTTATCCTATTACTGGACATTTGGCAATGGAGATACAAGCACAATCTCGTTACCGACATTCAGTTATGCAACAGAAGGTGACTACGAAGTTTGTTTGACCGTCACCGATAGGAATGGTTGTGATAGCCTTTATTGTGATTCTGTCACCGTCATTAATCCAGTTGCAATATTTACAGTCGATACGACTTATTCCGATTGTAATAGTTTACAAGTATTGTTTACCAATACTTCGTTAAACAGTGTTTCTTGGCTTTGGGACCTTGGAAATGGCAATACTTCTACTTTAGAAAACCCTCCAGTAACTTATTCCGGAACAGGTTTATATGATATTACTTTAATTGCAGCCAGCGTTTCCGGTTGTCGAGATACTTTAACACAAAATAATTTAGTAACGATTGCAGGTCCATTGATCACGAGTTACGGATTGACGCCAACTGATAGTTGTATTTCGCATACCGTTAGTTTCAATGTTCAAGGTGAAAATATTGCCTTAATAACGATTGAATATGGAAATGGAGAAGATACGACTTTAACGACCAGTACGGCCACAATAATTGATACAATAATTACTTATACTTACGAAACTCGGGGTACATACTATCCGATTCTGAAAGTAGAAGATGCTCTAAATTGTGAGCGAATTTGGTTATTTGATTCTGTTTCTACGACGGAACCCGTTGCTTCATTCACTATTGATACGACTTTGGGTTGTGTTCCTTTAACGGTTCTTTTGGACGCATCTACATCAGAAGATGTTTTTGAATATCAATGGGACGCTCCAGGTGGAATTGTCTTTGGACAAGGAACAGCAACCCCGAATATTTTATATAATAATCAAGGTTTTTATAATGAAATTACCTTAGTCGTCATTGATGTAAATCAATGTCAAGACACCTTAACTTTTACAGATACGATTACAGCAGCAGGAATTGATGTCGGTTTTTATCCAGATAATTATTTCGGCTGTTATCCATTAACCGTAAACTTTACAGATACGTCGGCTGTCTTTCCGGATACGATTGCGTCTTGGTATTGGGAATTTGTAAATGGAGATACAGATACTTTACAAAATCCAACATATTTATATGACGGTTTAGTAAATATGAATCAAAGAGCAAAGTTGACCGTAACGAGTAGTTACGGCTGTACAGATGTGATTCGAAAAAATATTTTACCCACATTACCAACGGCATCATTTTCATCTGATACGTTAGTTTGTACGACACAATCCGTCAACTTTACAAACCAATCAACAGGATTAGGTTTGACTTATATATGGGATTTTGGTGATGGAGATAGTACAAATGGTATTAATCCAACACATTTATATACGACAGAAGATACATTCAAAATCGTATTAACAGTAATTGATCAAAACGGATGTATTGCACGAGATAGCATCGATAGAATTATCGTGGCAAATCCTTTAGCAAATTTCACTTCCAACAAAGTATATATTTCTTGTCCGCCAGATTCTATTCAATTTATAGATTTATCTTTAAATGCCAATTCTTGGAATTGGACAATACCTGGAACAAGTCCGGGCACATATACAGAACAGAATCCGTCAGCTATTTTTACAAATCCGGGTTACTATGATGTAGTGTTAATTATTACCAGTATTTCTGGTTGTCAGGATACAATACAAAGAGATAGTTTCATTAGAGTGGATGGACCTTTTGGAGCGTTATCATTTACACCAAAAGAAGATTGTGTAGATTTGGAAGTTACATTTAGCGCACCATTGAGTAATACAGAAGCTTTAATTTTCAATAGTGACGATAATCCATCAATTGTATTCATCGCCCCTGGAGATACGTTCAATATTGCACATACTTATACGCAACGAGGAACTTACTTCCCAGAAGTTATCATTCAAGATTCTCTGGGTTGTCAAAAAACCTTAACCGATGGCTCCGTTATCGTAACTGATCCAGAGCCAGTCTTTACGGTTTCGCCAGATACTTCTTGTTTACCATTCACGGTAACGACATCTAATACGTCGTTAGATGTTGATAATTTTGAATGGATTTACAGTAGTGGAACGATTAGTAATCCGACCGATTACACACCAACATTTGCAATTACAGATACCGGTTACCATACCGTAAGTTTAGTGATTACAGATATTTATGGTTGTACAGATACGGCTTCACATACTTTCTTAGCAACGGATATTTTCCCTGCTGCGAATACGACTGTAACCGATGGCTGTCGACCATTAACGGTTCAGTTTACAGACTTAACAACTGTTTTCCCGGATTCAATCGTTTCTTGGGCTTGGAATTTTGGAGGAAGTGAAGGAACTTCTACATCACAAAATCCAGTGCACGTTTATCAAGATATTGGCGTTTATACTCCGATATTGATTGTTACGAATTCTTATGGCTGTACGAAGCAAATTACGCTTCCGCAAATAGAAACGACTTTCCCAAGTGTGAGTTATACACCTTCATTGACGTATGCTTGTACAGGACAAGATATTTTATTTGACAATCATTCTACAGGTCAAGCATTGACCTTTGCTTGGGATTTTGATAATGGCGTAACTTCCACAATAGAAGATATTACTTATGCTTTCCCAGCAGAAGGAATCTATAATGTTTGTTTGACAACAACTGATATTAATGGTTGTGATTCTACTTTCTGTCAATCAATTACGATTGCGAATCCAGTTGCGAACTTTATTGTGGATACGGTTTATCGTCCTTGTCCTCCAGCTACTTTCCAATTTACTGACCTTTCAGCAAATGCAGTTGCATGGAGTTGGACATTCGGCGATGACAATACTTCAAACATACAAAGTCCGTCACATACTTATACAGAAACAGGAATCTATGATGTTCAATTAATTGTAACAACCGCTTCTGGCTGTATGGATACTTTATTGAAACCAACTTACATCGAAGTTGGTGGACCAACTGGTAATTTCACATTTACACCAAAACAGGGCTGTGCAGACGTTACAGCCACATTTACAGGAAATGTAACGGCGAATACGGTTGATTTTTACATTTGGGATTTTGGTGATAATAGTTCAAATACAAGTATTACCAATTCAAATACGAATACGGTTACACATACTTATACCGCAGCAGGAACATATTATCCAATCATGACACTTCAAGATTTCACAGGTTGCCAATTCATCGCCACATTGGATTCTATCGAAGTCGATACTTTACAATTTGATTTCTTTGCGAATGATACGTTATTGTGTGAAGTCGGTAGTTTGAATTTCACACCTTACATTGCGTCAAGCAGTCCGATTGATTCGGTACGCTGGAACTTTGGAGGTGGAGATATTACGACTTCTGACTTGATGATGCCCACCGTCCCGTATAGTACGGTTGGTGATTTTGATGTTGAGTTAACAGTTTATAGTCGTCATTGTACCCAAACAATTACGAAAACGCAATACATCAAAATTGCACCAATTCCAAATTCAGACTTTACAACTATTCCGGCGGAAGGTTGTAACCCAACGACGGTCACATTTACCGATGCGACGACTATTTTTAGTGGCAATGTGGTAAATTGGGATTGGACATTTGGAGATGGTGGAATTGATTCTACTCAAAATACGGCACATTCTTATCAAGCAGTTGGAACGTATGATGTACAATTAATCACCGTTTCAAATCATGGTTGTTCAGATACCATTTTGTTTGCGGATACGGTTACAATTAATCCGATTCCACATCCGATTTTTGATTTAGATACTTTTGCATGTACCGGACAAGATGTTTTATTTACCAATACTTCAACGGGAAATAACTTAACATATAGTTGGGAATTTGGAGATGGCAACGCCTCTACCCTACTTGAGCCAATCCATCAATACACAAATGAAGGAACTTACACCGTTTGTTTGACCGTATTGAGTAGTGATGGTTGTGATTCTACGGTTTGTAAATCACTTACAATTGCAAATCCAGTTGCGAACTTCAATTCGAGTCTTCAATATTTAGCTTGTCCAAATGATTCGATTACGTTTAATGACTTGTCAGTAAATGCAGTTGCATGGTTCTGGAGGTTTGGTGACGGAGATTCTTCGATTTCACAAAATCCAATTCATACGTATTTAGAAACTGGCACTTACGATGTTCAATTAATCGTTACAGGTTTATCTGGTTGTCAAGATACTTTATTGCAACCAGCTTATATTGAAATTGGTGGTCCAGTTGGTAATTTCACATTCACACCAAATCAAGGTTGTGCAGATGTCACCGCTACATTTACAGGAAATGTAACTTCGAATACCGTTGATTTCTACGTGTGGAATTACGGCGATGGAACAATTGACACAACGTTTACCAATGCCGCAACAGATATTATTACACATACTTATACGACAACGGGAACTTACTTCCCGACGATGACTATCGAAGATTTCACAGGTTGCCAATTTATCGCAACATTAGATTCTATCGAAGTCGATACTTTACAATTTGATTTCTTTGCGAATGATACCTTATTGTGTGAAGTTGGTAGTTTCACGTTTACACCCTTCATTGCGTCAAGCAGTCCGATTGACTCGGTCGTCTGGAACTTTGGCGGAGCCGATATTACGACTTCGAATACGATAATGCCAACGATTCCTTATAGCACCGTTGGTGATTTCGATGTTACATTGACGGTTTATAGTCGTCATTGTACTCGAACAATTACGAAATCACAATACCTCAAAATTGCACCAATTCCGAATCCTGGTTTTACAACTATTCCAACGGTTGGTTGTAATCCAACAACGGTTTTCTTCACAGATACAACCAATATCTTTAGCGGAAACGTCGTCAGTTGGGCTTGGGATTTAGGTGATGGAACGCTTGATTCTACGCAGAATCCAGGTCATTCTTACCAAACAGTTGATACTTTTGATGTTCAATTAATTACGGTTTCAGAATACGGATGTACGGATAGTGTGACTTATACGGATTTGATTATTATCAATTCAATTCCACATCCAGCATTTAATTTAGATACATTCGCTTGTACGGGACAAGATGTTTTATTTGTTAATAATTCGACAGGAAATACATTGGTGTACAGTTGGACCTTTGGTGATGGAAATACTTCTAACCTTTTCGAGCCAGTTCATCAATATACAAGCGAAGGCACATTTACCGTTTGTTTGACCGTAATAGATGTCAATGGTTGTGATTCTACAACTTGCCAAACATTGGTGATTGCGAATCCAGTTGCGGCGTTTACTTCAAATACACAGTATTTAGGTTGTCCGCCAGATTCAGTTCAATTCACGGATAATTCAATCAATACGGTAGCTTGGAATTGGTCATTCGGTGACGATAGTATTTCTACTGCACAAAATCCATCACATATTTATACTGCGACTGGATTTTATGATGTTCAATTAATTGTTACAGGAATTTCTGGTTGTCAAGACACTTTATTACAAACGACTTACATCGAATTTGGTGGTCCAGTTGGTAATTTTGCATTTACACCAAAACAAGGTTGTGCAGATGTTACCGCGACATTCGTAGGAACATTAACGGATAATTCAATCGCTCAATATAATTGGGATTTTGGAAATGGCGATAGTATTACGCACGTTTCAAATATGCCAGTTGATTCGTTTGAATACATTTATACTACTTCAGGAACATTCTTCCCGACGTTGACTTTTGAAGATTCAACAGGTTGTACCTTCTTCGTAGAATTAGATTCTATCGAAGTAGATACCTTACAGTTTGATTTCTTCGCAACAGATACGGTTTTCTGTGAAACATCAAATATTACATTCAATCCTTACATTGCGTCAAGCAGTCCGATTGATTCGGTTTTATGGACATTTAGCGGTGCAATCGTCACGACTTCAACGATGATGATTCCAACGATTCCGTATGATACGATTGGTGATTTCGAGGTGACTTTGACGGTATTTAGCAATCATTGTTCAAAAACAATTACGAAAGTACAATACATCAAAGCCGCCCCTATTCCAACATCTTACTTCACCACAGCAACGAATCCGTTCTGTGCTGGACAAACGATTTCGTTCTTGGATGCACATTCGATATTTAGCGGAAGCATAGTAGATTGGCAATGGGATTTAGGGGATTTAACGACAGATAGTTTACAAAATCCAATGCATACTTACGCAGATTCAGGATTTTACAATATTAATTTATTGGTAACTTCTGAATACGGCTGTACGGACGATACGACGATTACGGTTTATATTAATAAAACACCTGAACCAGTGATGACTCCAGCGGATATTTTATGTATTGGCGAAGTCTTCACTTTGACGGCTTTTGGTGGCGATACTTACGCTTGGTATAATGGTTTGAACTTGATTTGTGATACTTGTATTTCGATTGATGTTGCTCCAATTTTAACGACCAATTATACGTTAATTGCAACTTCAACAGCAGGTTGTCACGATACGATTTCACAAACGGTTAGCGTGTTACCTTACGCAATTCCGCCTTTGGTGGTGAGTAATGATACGACGATTTGTAAAGGTGATATGATTCAATTATTCGCTTCTGGCGGTTATGATATTGTTCAATATCAATGGGATTTAAATATTCCAGGTTTGACGTGTTATACAAATTGTACAAATCCTTTCGCAAGTCCAGAAGTAACGACAACTTACTACGTAACCTTGACTTGGGATGGCGGATGTTCTAAAACGGATTCGATTATCGTTACGGTTATTGATGATGCAACTCCGATTTTAGGAATAGACAGAACGGTTTGTTTAGGGGAATCTGTTCAGTTAGGAATTTCGACTGGAGGAAATGCAATTTGGTCGCCAGGTGATGGCTTGAGTTGTGTATTCTGTGATAATCCAGTTGCAACGCCATTATTGACGACAACTTACACCGTAGAAGTTACGACTCCAAATGGTTGTGTTATCCGAGATACAATGAGTGTAAATGTTCAAACGCCTAATATGATTAATGCGGGTGATGATGCTACAATTTGCTTAGGAACGACAATTCCATTGGAAGGTACCGCTATCGGAACAGTGACTTGGTCACCTTCGGCAACATTGAGTAATTCAAGTATTTTGAATCCAATAGCTTCGCCAATCGTGACGACAGATTATATTTTGTCGGTTCAAAATGACTTATGTATTCAAACGGATACGGTTACCATTACAATTGCTGATAAAGTTGATATTAATATTACTGATGTAGAAATTTGTGAAGGGGAATCTATTGAGATTGACGTTCAAGGTTATGCAGATTTTTACATATTTACACCAGATACAGGTATATTAAGTATTAATCCAACGATTATTCAACCAACGGAAACAACGACTTATACTGTGATTGGTGAAATTCCGTCTTGTGAATCTGATACGACTATATTTACAATTACCGTCAATCCGATTCCAGATATTGGTTTATTACCGAGCATGGTTGCGTTCAAAAATACAACAACGCCATTGCCGATTGATAATCCGAATTCACAATATATGCACACTTGGACGCCAAATACGCAGTTGTCATGTCCTGATTGTTTTGATCCGTTCTTTATCTCGGATTCTACTTTCAATGAAATGATAGTTTATGTGGATTTATTGACCAATGAAGGTTGTTCTTTCACGGATTCGATTTTGGTGACGTTGACAGAAAGTTGTGGAAAAGATTTGGTTCAATTACCAAGTGCCTTCACACCGAATGGCGATGGGCAAAACGATATTTTCAGAGTTCGTGGATTAGGACTTGCGGATATAGAAATCTTTAGAGTTTATAACCGTTGGGGCGAACAGCTTTTCAGTACTTCATTAATCAATGAAGGTTGGGACGGAATCCATAACGGTCAAGTAGTCGAGCAAGGTGTTTATCACTATTATGTTCAGGCAATTTGTCCATTAACCGGCGCAATATTAACTTTCAAAGGCGATGTATTTCTACACTTTTAGCAATTGACCTCATCCCGGACGCTTCTCCTTTAGGAGAGGCGTTAGGGGTGAGGTAAACCTATAAAAAATGAAACTTCTTCATACTATATTTTTTTTATTGCTCACTTGTGTTGTATTCGCACAAGACTATCATTACTCGCAACAATATGCGATACCGATGATGTTAAATCCAGCTTTGACAGGTTACACAAGCTGCGACGGACGAGTTTCGGCTCAATATCGAAATCAGTGGGCAAGTGTTTCAGATGCGTTTCAGACGACTTCTGCTGCTTACGAACATAAAACGTTTCAAAATAATCAAATTGTAAACGGTTTTGCCGGTTTAGGTTTAACCTTATTTAATGATCAATCCGGTGGCGGATATTTGCGTCAAACAAGTGCTTCACTTTCCGCAGCATATCACTTCTTCTTAAATGATGACAATCAGTTTATCTCTATAGGTGGA
>CAWVWD010000019.1:0-18671 GCA_963933585.1 uncultured Saprospiraceae bacterium | reverse complement strand
AGTATGATTAGAGATATCACATTTAAGCATCTCTAACAAAAAAAATTAGCTATGAAAAATTTGGGGAAAATTATTACAATTATCTTATCAATAATCGTTTCAGCCAATCTTTATGGGCAACAAAAAACGATTCCGCTCTGTGACAAAATTGAAATCGTTAATGCAAATTTAGAAAAAAAATTAAATCTATTTTCAGAGTACAAAAATTTCCAACAAGCGTTGCTTTATCAAGAAAATGATACCCTATTTATTTTAGAGGTTATTTATAAAAAAAATGATGTTTTCAAAGTAGCACGTAAACCATTGACGAAAGTCGAATTAGATATATTTTGTGAAAAAATTTATCAATCCGAAACGATTGATAAATTTTTAAGTACGAATCAAGACGGTCGAACAGAGTTTTTGATTTCGTCCACTATTTCTGGTTTAGGTTTTTATGGTTGGGCAATTCCACAAGCCTCTAATTTGGAGGACCGTGCAGCAATTGCGACTTATATGTTGATTGGGGGTGGGAGTTTCTTTGTTCCATTTTTGGCAACTAAAGATAGAGAAATTACTCGTTCGATGGCTCGTTCGTATTCTATTGGAACGGGAACTGGTATTGGTCATGGCTTGATTATCCGTAACTTAATGTCGTTAAATGATGAATATCCTTATGATAATACCAAAACTCAACGTCGTCTTTTTGTTCCGATTGCATTAGGTTTGGGTGAAAGTGTCGGCTTCATGGCTTTAACGAATCACTTTGATTTACCAGTAAGTGACGTTAGTATGATTGCAACCGGTAGTGTTTGGGGCGCTGGCTGGGGAGCTGGAATTGGTAGTTTGTTTCTTAGTGAAAGTACAGATTTCAAGGTCGGGAGTCAAAGAATCTCAGTCGCTGCATTGGTTGGTTCTAGTGCTGGTATGTTCTTAGGACACAAAGTATATCAAAAAATGCCAAATATGACGAATGGCGATGTTTTGGTTGCGAATTCTTACGGTATTTTAGGTGGTTTGTATGCTGGAACAATAAGTGATTTAGCACTTGATTTCGAAAAGTATAATCATGGTAAGGTATTAATCGGTTCAATAACGGCTGCAACAATCGGTGGTTTAGCCTATGGTTTGCACCGCACAAGTGATTATGATTATACAACTTCGGAAGGTGCTTATATTGGTCTTTCAGAAATCGCTGGTGGTTTATTAGGTTTTGGTATCGGCTATTTGGTAGATACGGATTTGAATAGTGAAACCGTTTTGATCTCTTCCTCTTTAGGTGCGACTGCCGGGCTTTTGATTATTGATAATTATCTTAGAAGGCGTAGTTTAAAAGTGAATACTTCTATCGGTAATTTTGATTTTGGATTTAATCCAATGGGAATTGCAAATGCGTTTGAGGAAGATAATAGTGTCAAGAGTTTAGAATATTACCAACGTTCAATGAATAATTATATCGTTCGAGCAGCGGTTACTTTTTAGGTTTTAAATCTAAAACAAAATCCACCGATTTGACATGACAGAAGTATCGAAAAGAGCACGAACACTGATATTTACCGACGTTGGATTTCCTTTTCTTAGTTGATAAAAAACCGTTTTGTGAAAAAGAACTTTCATAAAACGGTTTTTTATTTATGTTCCAAATTTAACAATAATGGATATATTCTCTATGATTCCACTAAAAACATATACCTTTGTGAGTTATTCTAATATCTGTTTTTCTAAACGATAGAAAAAGTGATTTTACAGATTAACTTTTTTTAGATTTAAGGAAATACGTGGTTTAGAAAGTTCAAAATTGAAATAATTACAAATAATACGATTAAAAAATGATAAAAATTTATATTGGAAATTTGCCTTCTGAGGTAAATGACAAATCACTAAAAGAGCGATTTGAAACGTACGGAATAGTTGATAATGCACATATTATTACAGACAGAGCGACCGGAGAATCTCGTTGTTTTGGTTTTGTAGAAATGCAAAATCAAGAAGAAGTCGACAATGCAATTACTAATTTGCATGAATCGGATTGGGACGGAAATAGCGTGGCTGTAAATATCTCAAAGCCAAGAGAACGCAAGGGCTAAACAGTACGTAACGCTGTGAAGTTTTGAGAAGAAAGCGGATAAATCATGGCGATTTATCCGCTTTTCTTGTTTAACACATAAGTAGAAATCTGTAGCGATTCATACGGAAGCCCTTTCAGGGCTTTTTATCTTTAAAATCTCTTTTTATTATGGTAAAAAATTTAAAAATGTTTTTCTCTAATCGAGATGCTGCAGCGATTGGATTGGTCTTTATGACGGTAAGTATCTTATTTGGAAGCTGGGTAACACGGATTCCCGATATGAAATCAAATTTAAACCTAAATGAAGGAACGTTGGGTTTATCACTTTTGGGAATGTCCATTGGTGCGTTAATTATGATGCCTTTTTCGGCTTGGATTATGTCGAAAGT
Source organism: uncultured Saprospiraceae bacterium (assembly GCA_963933585.1). Classification (GTDB taxonomy): domain Bacteria; phylum Bacteroidota; class Bacteroidia; order Chitinophagales; family Saprospiraceae; genus CAWVWD01. The sequence continues at coordinate 16,235 of CAWVWD010000019.1, read as the reverse complement.
CGGTACAGGAAAAACAATGTTTTTCGGAATCATCATCGCTACTTTAACGATGGCTTTACCTGCTTTTGCAACCTCATTCTGGACATTAGTTATGTTTCTATTTGTAGCCGGTTTATTCCACGGCCTGACTGATGTTGCGATGAATGCTGCTGCTGCGACAATCGAACAATCACAGCGAATTCGAATCCTATCTACTTGTCATGGAATGTTTAGTTTGGGTGGAATGTTCGGAGCTATTTTGGGTAGCCTTTTAGCTGGTTATGGTGTTTCGGTACAGATACATTTGATGAGTTTGAGTATCATTATGGTCATCGTCATCCTTTTAATTTCCAAATCTTTATTGAATGTAGAAGATGCAGAAATTGAAGAAGGAAAACTTTTCGTAATTCCTTCTGGTGCATTGATTGGTTTGGCAATTGTCGGCTTTATAATTATGATGGGCGAAGGTGCGATTGCAGATTGGTCCGCTATTTTTATCAAAGATTATTTAAACGGAACAGCGGCAGTTGCCGGTTTAGGATTTGCAGGTTTCTCGCTTACGATGGCTTTCGGTCGTTTTATCGGCGATTCCATTATACCCAAATATGGTTCAAGAAATATTATTCAAGTTGGAAGTGCATTAGGTGTAATTGGTCTGGCGTTAGTCATTTTCATCCCGAATATTTACGTCGCTATTTTAGGATTTGCGATTGTTGGGTTAGGTTTTTCTTGTGTCGTTCCAATATTATTTAGTGCTGCTGCAAAAGTGCCTGGCATTGCTTCGGGTACTGGAATTGCAGCCGTAACGACTTCTGGGATTTTCGGTTTTTTGATTGGTCCTCCGAGTATTGGTTTTATAGCGAATGAGTTGGGGTTGACACTTGCTTTAGGTTGTGTAATGATTTTAGCCGGTTTAGCTGTGGTTCTTTCAAGTCAGATAAAACTAAATGAGTAAAATAAAATACTAAGTATTACAAAATAAGTTTCACTGAATTTTAAATGAATAACTCATTTGAATGAAATGAAAATCAAAAAAATCAACGAAACGCCTTTGATTATGTAGCAAATAACATATCTATATCCAATTTAAAGTATTATATTTGAATATAATTTACAAATAAAAGACTTTAAACAATATGATACTTGAATTTAGTGTAACAAATTATAAGTCATTTAAAGATAAAACGACCTTTTCGATGGTGGCGGATAGTAGCGACAAAACGCAGGAACAAAATTGTTTTGAAATTGGTAAAACGACTTTGTTAAAATCGGCTGTTATTTATGGTGCGAATGCTTCGGGGAAGAGTAATTTTATGGAAGCATTTGGAACGATGAAGAATGTTATTACCAATTCAGCAACCTATTCTTCTGTTAATGAAAATTCTATGAATACGCAATACTTTCCTTTTGAATTTGATGAATCAAGTTTGTCTGAACCAACCGTTCTTGAGTTGTATTTTCTTATTGATGGTATCAAATATCATTATTCGTTTAGTTATAATGAAAATGAAATTATAGATGAATTTTTATATTATTATCCAAATACGAAACAAAGTCTTTTATTTAAAAGAAAAAATGATGATTATGAATTTGGTACAAAACTAAAAGGTGAAAAGAACCTTGTTAAAAACGTAACGGATAAACCTCAGTTGTTTTTGTCAAATGGTGCAAATAATAAGATGGTTCAATTGATGCTTGTTGATGATTATTTTAAAAATTCTTTTCGTCCTGTACCTTTTTTAGATAAAAATAGAGATACAAATATTACGAATTCAATTGCTAAATTTCTTTATAAAAAAAGTAATTTTATAGATTATAGTAGTTTTATGAATCTACTCACAAATTTAGATACAGGAATCACGAAAATTGAAATTGAAAAAGTAAAAACATTAAAAGCTAATTATAAAATTTTCACTTATCACCAATATAAACACAAAGACGGAACATTAACCGAACAAAAATTTCAATTAGAACGAGAATCTATTGGAACACAAAAATTATTTGTTATTATTAGTTTGTTATTAAATACCTTAAAAGAAACTGATTGTGCCATAATGATAGACGAATTCGAACGAAGCCTACATCCACAAATCAGCAAGTTCCTATTAAGTTTATTTAACAATAAAGACATCAATAAAAACGGTGCTCAACTCATTATTTCGACACATGATACCGAATTATTATCGAAAGAAAATAACCTAAGACGTGACCAAGTTTGGTTCGTAGAAAAAGATGAATTTGGTGTTTCTGATTTATTTTCTTTGACAGATGTTGAAGGTGTTCGTAAAGATGTGCCTTTTGATAAATGGTATTTGTCGAATCGTTTTGGTGGCGTTCCTAACTTAAAAACATTTAATTTTAAAATTAACTTTGAACATGAGCCACAAACGGAAATCGAATAGACGAAAAAAGCGTTCGGTGAAACCTCGTTTGTTGATTCTTTGTGAAGGCGAAACGGAACGGAATTACTTTTTGGCGATGCGAGAAGATGTTGATTTTAAATCAAAAATGGCGGCGACAAATATTGATATTGCGACAGCAAAAAACTCAACACCAGAACAGGTCGTCAAAGAAGCCTTAAAACGAGAAACAGCAGCCAAACAAGAAAATAACGAATATCAAAAGATTTGGTTAGTTTTTGACCATGATAATCATACACACCGAAAAAAGGCTTATGAGGACGCAAACAGGGCAGACTTTGAAGTAGCATTTTCTTCCATTTGTTTTGAAAATTGGTACTTATTGCATTTTGTAAAAACAGCTCGAACTTTTACGGAAGCGAGTAAGTTGATAAACGAACTGAAAAAACATTATCCAAATTATCAAAAAGCAAAACAGAATGATTTTGCTAATTTAAAAGAGGATTTGGATAAAGCAATGAATAATGCGGATTGGCAAAGAAAACAAATTAATGATATAGGGCAACATATTACGGACAATAATCCATGGACAGATGTTGATAAATTAATTACTTATTTGCGAGAATTATAAGATTCTCAAAGTACAAAAAGGTGCAATTCCGAGTATTCAAAATTGTAGCTTTTTATTGTAGCTCAAAACCTTAAAGACTATTCCTTTATCAAAACAAGCGTACTCATCGCTCGAATATCTGAGACATTGGTTGTCTTAAATGATTCTGCCAATTGGATTGGAAAGGCGGACAATAGTTCTTGTAATAGCTTACGAGTTAATAAAAAACGAGTCGTTTCATCAGGTAATCTGAAAATACCATTTCCAATAGGAATAACCGTATTTTCGATACTTACATCAGATGTCATTCTAATGAATAATGAACCGCCTGAACGTAATACTCTAACCAATTCTGAAAACATCTTAAGAAATTGTGTAGTGCTTTCCGCAAAGTGTAATACAGCGGAGTTAATGACATGATCCATTGAATTATCTTCAAAAGGCAAATCCATAAGGTCAGCTACGCAATAGTTAGCTTGGTATTCTGGATATAACTCCTTGACTTCTTTGATACTATCAGGGCTTCTATCCACAGCATATAATATATAATCATTGTTGTAAAACCAAAACATATTTCGACCACCTCCACAACCAGCATCCAAAATGGTTTGCTCCGGCAAATACCGTTCTTTAAGTATTTGGTCAAATAGATAAATGTCGATGCGATTGAATGTTTCAATTAACTGCTGCGATGGTGTTGTTTTCATATCTTCTATGTATTTGGGTTATTACATAATGTTAAATAAAGAGAGTATTAATAGTCTTTTCATTATAAGGGTTTTGGAATAAAACTGAATGCTTATAATTCCAAAACCCTTTATCTTTCTTGTTTTAACAGAAGTTTAAAACAGCAATTTTATATGCTTTTAGTGCCTACTTTATCACCTAAAAAGAGGAATTATTCCTACCACTTTTCTCCAAGAACGTACGTAATCGCTCCGTTTAGTTCGGAGCGGTGGAAATATAAGCTCCCACAATATTGGCTCTTTAAGTAAATACTGCTTTTCATGATTTAAATATTAAAGTCCATTCCTTTAAAGGTATCTATATCTAATGTTCCAACCAAGATTTATAATATTTTCCATCATCAATTTTCAAAGCAGCTTCCGTTATTTGTAACGGTTTAAAAGTATCAATCATCACCGCTAATTCAAGCGTTTCTTTTTTACCAATACTTGCTTCGTAAGTTCCAGGGTGTGGACCGTGTGGAATTCCGGATGGATGAAGCGAAATATGTCCGGGAGCGATATTCTTCCGACTCATAAAATCACCATCTACATAATACAACATTTCATCTGAATCAATATTCGAATGATTGTAAGGCGCCGGAATTGACTTCGGATGATAATCATATAATCGAGGACAAAACGAGCAAATTACAAATGCGGATGTTTCAAAAGTTTGGTGAACTGGGGGCGGCTGATGCACTCGACCAGTAATCGGTTCAAAATTGTGAATCGAAAATCCATAAGGATAATTATAACCATCCCAACCCACAACATCAAACGGATGTGACGCATAAACCAACGTATGCAACATTCCTTGCTTTTTGATTTTCATCAGAAAATCACCAGTTTCATCATGCGTTTTTAAATTCTCTGGTAATTTCAAATCTCGTTCACAAAATGGCGAATGTTCCAATAATTGACCAAACCAATTTCGGTAACGTTTTGGGGTATAAATCGGATGGAAAGATTCTGCAAATAAAATACGATTGTCTTCCGTATCAAACTCAATTTGGTAAATCATTCCTCTCGGAATAATCAAATAATCTCCATATTCGAAGGAAATATCTCCAACCATCGTGCGTAGCGTTCCTGTGCCTTTATGGATAAAAAGCATTTCGTCCGCATCTGCATTTTTATAAAAATATTCCGTCAATGATTTTCGAGGAGCAGCCACGCCAACATGAACATCATTATTTGCTAATAAAATCGTTCGGGAATCTAAAAAATCGTCCTGAGGAGCAACATCAAAACTAATTAACTTCCGAGCAGTCATATTTTTGGCAACTGCTATTTTCGGAGAAACATCCTTCGCTTCTCTAATCTCTTTTACCATCGTCGGACGATGAACATGATACATCAGCGAGGACATACCGTCAAAGCCAATCGTTCCAAATAACTGTTCATAATACAAACTGCCATCTTCTTTTTCAAAAATGGTATGACGTTTCTGAGGCATTTTCCCCAGTTTATGATAAATCGGCATATTTTTGAATTATAAGATTTTACCGCCCCCCTATCTCTTAGAAAAGCTAGGGGTGAGGCAAATTCATCATTTACAAAGTTCCTCTAACTTCTTGTTCTCTTTCGATCGCTTCGAACAATGCTTTGAAATTTCCTTTTCCGAAAGAAGTTGCTCCTTTACGTTGGATGATTTCGAAGAACATTGTTGGACGAGGTTCAATAGGTCTTGTGAAGATTTGTAATAAGTAACCTTCATCATCTCTATCTACCAAAATTCCTAATTCTTGTAACGCCTTAATATCTTCATCAATATCCCCTACTCTATCCAAAACTACATCGTAATACGTTTCCGGTATATTCAAAAACTCAATTCCACGGCTACGTAATTCCGTTACTGTTTTGATAATATCATCCGTCGCAACAGCAATATGCTGCACACCTTCATCTTCATAAAAATCTAAATATTCTTCAATTTGAGATTTTTTCTTTCCAGCAGCAGGTTCATTAATAGGAAACTTAATACGACCATTTCCATTACTCATTACCTTACTCATCAATGCCGTATATTCCGTAGAAATGTCATCATCGTCAAAAGACAAAATTTGTGTAAAACCCATTACATCTTCATAGAATTTCACCCACTTATTCATACGACCTAATTCCACATTTCCAACCATGTGATCTACGAACTTCAAACCAACTGATGTTGGATTGTAATAAGGTGTTTCCCATTTTTTATAACCCGGTAAAAATACTCCGTTGTAATCCTTACGTTCTACAAACATGTGAACCGTTTCACCATAAGTGTATATTCCTGCACGAACCACTTTTCCATCCTTACTTTCTTCCGTTAATGGTTCCATGTATGAAATCGCACCTCTTTCCATTGCTGCATTATAAGCATAAGTCGCATCATCAACCCACAACGCAACGATTTTTACACCATCACCATGTTTGTCAATATGTTTACCGATAATAGTTCCACTTTTTAATGGCGAAGTCAAAACCAAACGAATCTTATCTTGAACGACAACATAACTTTCTCTATCTCTCAAACCAGTTTCCAACCCAGCGTGAGCCAAAGATTGAAATCCAAAAGCAGTCTTATAAAAATGAGCAGCTTGCTTCGCATTACTCACATATAATTCTAAATAATCTGTTCCATTAATCGGCATGAAATCCTTTGCTGCTTCATGAAGCTTAGGTAATTTGGTTGTTAATACTGACATCGTTATATAGTTTTTAATTTTTTAACCTTAAATTAGTTGTCACAACAATATTTGTTAAAGCAAAAGTATCTATATTGTTCTAAAATTAGTAATTTTTAGGAATAAAAATTTATAAAAGATAGAATTTGAAAATTTTTATTTTAAATCTTAAAAAACTATTTTAACATGTTGGCACTTTATACATCAGAATTATACGTCAATAGTTTGATCGACTTTTAATTTTTGATGGTCAACAAACATTGAATTCGTCCGTTATTCCTACATTTAAACTAATTTTATTAATCAAATTAAACCAACCATTTTATTATGCGAATTACAATATTATTTTTGACATTATTTATTACCATCGGAGCGACTGCACAAGACGAAGTTCCACCAGATAAATTACGGTTTCATTTAAGCTTGGGTCATTATCCGGCAAGTTTGGCAGTACCAAGTTTTTCTACCATTCACCCGGGAGCAAACATTGGTGCGACTTTAAGATGGAATAATAACCCCAGACATCAATTTTTTCAGTCCGCTAATTTAGGCTATTTCTATCACAGAGATTTACAAAAAGCGACTCAATTATTTACAGAAGTTGGATATAATTTAAAATTTGGAAACGGTTTCGCGATTACGCCTTTAGCATTGGGAGGCGGTTATGTGATGTCAGTGTCTGATATTGAATCATTGAAATGGAACGCAGCAACGCAGCAATACGAAATTGAAAAATTTCCAATTCGCCATAATTGGATGATTTCAATCGGAGCTTCTCTAAGTAAAGAAACCAATCTTATTTTACTTCATAATCGTAAAACGACCTTTTTTGTAGATTATCGTTTACAAGTACAAGGTGTTTTTGTTAAAGAAACCGTTCCGGTTATTGCATATTCGCCATTATGCATTGGACTTTCATTTCCAATGCAAGAAAATATCAAAGGATATATGCACAAAAAAACTTTTTTTAATTAGTCATTGGCTAATTAGTTAATCCGTTGCGAAGGCTGAAAATTAAATTTCAATTATTAAAAATTGCTTTTTCAAAAAAGTATTAAAACTGTGAAATAATATTCAATTGAGCCTAAAATATGCAACACATAAACACCCGTCTCCTGTACAAACGGGCAGGCATTAACAAATAAAAAAAATGAAATATATAAAATATAGTATATTAATTATTACGCTAAGTATCATTTCGAGTTGCGGAAAAGTATCGATAGAACCGACAACGACTTGTATTAATGATGCAACGATTACCATCAATGATAGCCATCCGAAAGCGACTGAGCTTCAAGCTATCATGGATAAATATATTGCTAAAGGAATTCCAGGAGTGTCCGTTTTAATTAATGACGATGATGGTTTTTGGATGGCGTCTGCTGGAATGGCGGATATCGAAAATAGTATCGAAATGCAGCCTTGTCATATTAATAAATTAGGTTCTATCACCAAGATGATGTTGGGAACTTTGGTTTGGCAATTGATTCAAGATGGTACTTTAAATATTGATGATAAAATGAGCAAACATCTTCCTGATGTTGCGAATAAAATCGAAAATGGAGATGACATTACTTTGGGAATGTTAATTAATCATACGTCGGGAATTTATGATATTGCGAGAGATTTGGGCTATAATTTAGCCGTTATTAATGATATGACAAGAAGCTGGACGGAAGAAGATATCCTAAATTATATAGAAGGAAAAACACCGACAAATCTTCCAGGGGAAGAAGTCAATTACTCGAATTCTAATACGATGCTTGTCGGGATGATTATCGAAGCGGCAACAGGTCATCAACACGGTGCTTTATTAAAAAGTCGAATTTTTGAGCCGATTGGAATGGACAATACTGTTTACTTCGATTATTCAAACAATTTTCCAATCACTCACTTAGCACAGGGTTATTTGGATTTAAATAATGATGGTGGAAGTATTCAAAATATTTCCAATCTAAATCCAGGAAGTGGAAATGGTTATACTGGCGTCTACTCGACTGTTACGGATTTATACCGTTTTATGAATGCGTTATTACGTGAAAAAACATTGATAACACCAGATAATTTAGAATTTATTTTTGATAATATGGTCGAAGCAAATAGTGGTTCTTGGAAATCAAGTTATGGTGCAATTCACGATGAGCAACGTAATCTTTTGGGTGAAAATATTCATGCTTACGGACACGGTGGCGGTGATATTGGTTACTCTGCCAACTTAGATTTTTTCCCACATAACAATACTATTTTTGCAGCAACTTTCAATTATGGTACCAATTTGCCTTCGGCTTTAGGAGGTGAAGTTAATGAATTGAGAAAAGAATTATATTTAAAAATGGCGGAATGATTTGGGTTTCGGGTTTGACGCTCTGCCATAACCTTCTGACATGATGGGTTTACCGAAAACACCGAGGTTCGTCGACAAAATTTAAACTTAAAAGGGGTATTGATATAAATATCAATACCCTTTTTTTAGTAGTCAAATCATTCCAGAGGAATGCTCAATTTTAAGTAAAATTTAAGTCTTGATTTAGGGTATTTCAACTAGAAGTATGGCACTAGAATTAAATAAAATGGACTAAAGTTATAAAGACTTTAATAAAATTTAATGAAATAATACGTCTAAGCAAAAACTGAAGTTCGTAGAATCGACTTTTTGCTTAGGCTTGATTATCATGATAGCAACGAGTAATTTGGGTTTTATATCCTCAAGAAAGTACCTTTGCTCCTCTCCTACTGCTGCTGATTATACCAATGTTCACATCGAATTTTGATAGCATTCAACAAAATATCGTTATAATTTGCTGGACGCTCCATATCGATGAAAAAATCTTCCATTTCTTGCTCTGCAGCCGTTTTGATTCCTTCATAATCACTTTCAAATTCCTTCTGAAACGTTTTAAAATTAAATGGTTTCGACCATTTTCCTTCCGGCGAAGATAAATCAATAATATCAATCAATGACTGACTACCTTGCTTTGATTTAATAATTGGCTTTGGTTTCGTCTTAGACTTCGGTTGCACTTTTTCAATATTCGTTTTGCTATGTAAAGCGTTAAACTGCTCTGCATTTATGGTCATTGCAGTTTTTCGATTTCGCCATTGTTCCGCCGAAAGTCGTTTTTTCTGTTTGGAAATGCGTTCCATAATTTGACCAAAATAGCTTCCTTCCTCGAAAACTTTCCCTTCTAAATACCATTTTACAAAAGCACCCGCTTGAGCATTTTTACTTTTAAGCGTCGTTTTAGTTTTAAATATTTTAATTGCTTCTTGAATATACCAATCCTCAAAACCATTCGCCTCACTCCCTTTTATTTTCAAAATCATTTGCCGAAAAGCAATTCCTTCTTTCACGCCAAAATCTACCAAATGATTATAAGCGTCCAACTGAGCTTTTGTTAAACTTCCAACTTCATCGGCAGAAGGTAAATAATCGCCATAAGTACTTTTCACTGGACTCGACGTTTTAGGGGGAAGCACAGAGGTTTGAGAATGCTCGGTTTCTTGGTCACGAAAAACAAAAGTAATATGTGTGATTCGACGTTTACTATTTCTCTGTTTTTCAATGTCGATTACCAAAATACTCGAATTTTCATTCACTTCTCGTTTCACGACATTTAACACCCGCTTATTAAAATCTCGAAATTCTGCATAACTCCCTGAAATTCCCAAAAGATTCTTCAAGCCTTCCACTTCATATTTCAACCGACTTACATCTTCATGTTTTGCCATTCTATCTCGATGTGCTCGAAAAATCTGAAACATTCGAATCGAAAATCCAGATTTCATTGGAGCAATCTCTAACCGATTAATTTTCGCATATTGATTCAATGACAGTAAAAATGGCTCTAAATCTTGCGAAAATAAAAATCGAATACAAATTTCTCCATCTTCTCGCTGAACAGGAACAACCGACTGAAACCAGTTTATATATGCCGGAAACCGTCTACCATCTATTAATACATTGGTATCAAATTCAATTCCTTTTGTCCGAATACGTTTTGCAAATCGACGCATCTCTTCATACAGTCCACCCCACTTTTTTCCATCTGATTTTAATACTTGTTCTAATTCTCGGACAGGAATTATCTGTTCAATGAATCGTTCTTGCTTTGGATTGATGTTCGCAATAAGATATAAAATCACTTTCTGCTCTCTTGATGTAAATTTATATTGAGCATGAAAAATAAACTTATTTTCTATCCTTGCTATCTTATTAGAAACATTTTCTGGTTTCATAAGTATTTGATTATTAACTATTAAAATCAGCTTACTGAAAGTTTTGCTTTAAATAACCCTTTTTTTGTCCACTTTTGATGTTATTCTATGATTATTCTATTTCATTAAAACCATTTCTCCCCTATTCATGTCCACTTTCCAGTTTTATAATCATCTGTAAATCAGTTACTTACAAAGCCTTCCTGTTTGTGTCCACTTATGAATTATTTTTGAGCACTTTTCCCTGTTCTTGTCCACTTTTGATATCTTTTTAGTACTTATTCACTAAGCAATAGCAACGGTTAGATAGTTAAAAGAACGACTTTCCCTGTTTTTGTCCACTTCTAATATTTCTTATGATAGTTAAAGGTTAAAGCTTGCTGAAATCCCTGTTTTTGTCCACATTAATCCCTGTTTTTGTCCACTACCTTCCCTGTTTTTGTCCCGGATGAACCCTTAATTTGTCCACTGACTCCCCTGTTCCAGTCCACCTAACTCTTCATAAAAAACTGTAAATCAATGTGTTATACAGCTCTTAAAGTATTTAAAGTATTAAAACTTATAAAATACATAAAAGGATAAGTGTTTCCAATTTTTTTATAATCCTTTTTTTGAAAAAAAAATCGCGTATGACGCCTCCAAAAGAAAAAAATTGCGGCAAAAAAGAAAAGGTAAATTTTACTGATAATGATTATTTTAATCCTAAATCATCTTTTATCAAGCCAATCACATAATCTCTAATCGTGATGTCATGTTCTATGGCCTTGATTTTTAGCTTAACATGCATCGTCTTGGGTGTATCTACTGTGATGCGAACCATACGTTCCGGTTTTTCGGGAATCGCTTTTCTTACTTTCGGAACTTTAGCCTTTTTTTCTACAACCTCTACGACTTCTGCCTTTGAAACGTCTTGTACTACTCGAACAATTTTTCCAATATTTTCGTCCTCCACATTCAATGTGAGTTCGATAAGCGGCTCTTCAACTTTATCGATAACTCTTACCGCTGCCTCATGTAATGCTTCTACTTTTTCCTTCACATCCTTCAAGTCTTTTGAAGATTTTGTAAGTGGAATTTTTTTTGGCAAAACAGGTTCTTCCAGTTTATTTTTATTTAATGTAGAGCTTAATCCAAATTTTTTCTTAGCCATAATTATATTGATTGGTTGATTGTGGAGTTGTCAAAAGTTAGTTTATAATAATTACACAATCAATGTGATGATTATTTTATCATTTAAGTTTGAGCTATGCAGTAATAATATCCAAGATTTCTTTAGTTAAAGCAGTCATTTCCTCCTTTGCTTTTCGATCTCGGTATTCATAGACGCCAATACCCTGAACTACTGCTTCTACATAAGCAATTCGAGATTTTACGGTCGTTTTTAATGTTTTGATTTCCAATTCATCCAAAACATCTTTTGTTTCTCGATTTATGTTAATATTTCCATCATACTGGTTCAAGACGAAATAAGCTTTCACATCCTCTTTTAGTGTTTTTGCTTGATCATATTTTTCAATGAACTTTTCGGTTGCCCATAAGTCTAAGCCACTCGGTCTAATTGGAATTAAGACAATATCTCCTAAAAGAATAATTGTACTTACCAGTTTCGATAAAGAAGGTGTTCCGTCAATCAAGATGATATCATAATCATTCTGAATTTTCTGGATATTTTTTCTCAAAGCTTTACTATCCGAAATGCCAAATACCATGATTGGAGGATGTTCTTCACCCCGAATGCCTGACCAGTGTACCGAGCTGGCATTGGTGTCTGTATCTACTATAGCAACTCGGTAATCCATATGTGCAAAACAAACAGATAAGTTTTGAACGATAGTGGACTTTCCTACGCCACCTTTTAGACTTGTAACTGAAATTATCATAATGCTGATTTTTTATTCAAATAATTATTTTAAGCGTATTTGATTTTAATCGTATCAAAGTGAGTCCGTTATTACTTAAATGAGTTAAAACGTAAATCCGTAAATCCTTAAATCCGTTTTATCTTATTTCCTGTTCTTTTAGTAAGAAGTAAATACGGGTAACTTGATTTACTTTAAAACTGATATCCGTTTATTCGTATTTAATTTTATCATTATTTAAGTATTTCCTCCTTTAATTAAGATATCAAATCAGTTAAACCTTTTTTACAATAAATCGTATTTACGGATTAAATTAAATAAGTATATACGAATAAAAGGTAAAACTTTAATACGGATGTAAAGATATACGATTTATCGTAAATAATTAAAAAAGTAAAGCATTAAATACGAATAAAATTAAATACGGAATATAGTGCAAACGTATAAAAGGTAAAACTGCTTTGATTTTAGTAGTGAATCAGTTAAATATCAGATACGTTTTTAATTGTTTAAGTAATTGATTTTTTGATTTAATACGCTTATGATTAATACCTTTTTTACTTGTATCATGTTTAAATAAAATAAGTAAAACCGTATTTAAGTATTTCATTTAAATATGAAATACTTAAATACGGTTTTTATTGGCTACTTATAAAAGTATTTACTTTTATCTGCTGAGTTTATTTCTATCCTATCTGCAATTTTAAGGTTTTACTTTTAGTAGTACATACTGAAATACGTTTACTCTTGATTTCTAATTTTCTAACTTTTCAGTACTTACTGAAATACGTTTTTAAGCGATTTAACTTGAATTTATTTCAGATACTGAAATACGTAAATAATATTTACCGTAAAAACTTATTTAAGTAGTGCTATTTGACATTTTTCGATTTTAAAGGGCTTTAAATTAAAATCGACTATACACTCACGTTTTGTTTTTTTGAAGCTAAAAACGACTAAAAACAAGCTAAAAATGAATGTTTAGGTAGTTATTTATTAAGATTAAGATTGTGATTTCGAAAAAGTAGCGAAAGTATACTTTTTCGAAATTGAAGTGTGGTGGATAAAAAAAATACGAAAAAATTAATATTGGAAAGATGAGGAATATTTTCTCTTTCGTTCGGCAATATTTTTTCAATTGATCGAATGTGAAAATAACTTTATAAACTCATATAAGTTTTTGCTGAAAATTATAACACACTATAATAGTATAAAATAAATTTACAGTACAAAAAGTGCTAAAAAGCTAATTTTATTTGTCAAATATAAATGGTTATTTGTAAATATAATCTGTTTATTAACTGCTATTATAGGCTATATATTGACGAATAAAGGATCAAAATATCAAGATCAACATATTTAATAAAACGGATTACAAAGTAATTTTGAAAGAGAAAATGATTTATAATCAGATTATGAACCGTAGTTCGGAGAAATAAATATCAATAAAATCCTAAATTATATAGCATGTTAACATAAGAACGATGGTTTATTTTATTAAAATTTTATTAAAATTTAATTAAAAGGTATCAAATTTAAAGATATTTTTGACGATTAATTGCTTTAAGATTGGATATGATTTTGAAAGAAAGGATTAATACTATCGAAAAGATTAACCATAAAATAGAAAATGAAGCCGGTTAATTTTATGGATAATTAAGTAGCTTTAGTGAAATCGCTAGAATACTTGAGAAATACTCAAAATAATTATAGTTTTTAGCATTATTTAATATTCAGTGCTTTAACTAAGAAGTAATGAAAAATTGATCTATATGTATATTAATCATGATTTAAGATAGTTTAATATATGGCTAGTATCAGACTTTTAATGTCGAGATGACCATTTTTAGAGGCTGAACCTTAAACATAAACCTTGAAAATACTTTTCATAAAAGTATTGAAATTGAGAAATAACAGAATAGGAGTGTACATACTTAGAAATTGAAAGCATTAAATAGGTGATATGACACCTTTACAAGATAAGCATTAGAATTGATAGAATTGATTTCGTTAATTCTAATGCTTGTCTTATTTTTGGGATTATGAATTTTATCATCAGCTTATAACGATAAAATTGGATTCAAATTTATTATTAATTAAAAAAAATCAGGATTATGAAAAACGCACTATTTATTTTAGGATTGATGATATTGTTTTTTGCAAACTGCAATGAGGATACACCAAATCAAAATTTTCCTGCTTGCAATTCGTCTTTAGATCCTGCGAATGAAATTGGATGGATTCGTCAAGCAATCGATGACAACCAAAATTTGCAAGAAGACGCACATATTATATGTTATCAATTAGATGGGCAATTGGTGTTTCTGGTGGATTATTGCGTGCCTTGTAATAATGGTTTTGATGTTTATGATTGTGAGCAGGAACAGGTTTGCTCGAATGACCAGACTGGAAACTCAGAATGCAATTATTTTACCAATAATGCAACGAATGAAATTATCATTTGGCAGAACTATTAAATTGAGTTTAAAAAATGATATCGTTTCTGCAAAAGAGGGATTGTTAGTTCGGTCTGGAAATTCATAAATATAAAGGAAGCCTGAAATTGACATTTTATACTAAGTGTTGGAGCTTTAATATCTGATAATAATACTTTTACCTTTAAAAGAGTAGCGTTCACTCATTGAAATCAGCCGTTTATCAGATTTTGTTGTTCAATGAATATTGGATAGTTACTTTTATGAAATATTAATGATCAATAGAGGTTCAATGAAAGAATACTGAGAGTACTCACATCATTTGATTGTCTAGTAAATAGTAAAGTAAATAATAAAGCTCAATTTTTTTGTAGTGGCTTTTTTAGATAAAAAGTAGTGGCAAGAACAAAGCAAAGTAAACAATGATATTAATCAACAAACAACAGGCAAATTGGATCGCCGACTTATTAGAGTCTGGTCATATTCACTATGAACTAAAAAATCAGCAATTCGAGAATGCATTTTTTCAAAATGGTGTTTTTGTAGAAGAGTTAGATGATCGTCAAAGTAAGGACTTTGAGGTACATCGTTATTCTCGGGAAGAGTTCGTGAAAATCATTATGTCAAGACCTCGAGTTCGATTTAGTCGCTTTTTGGATATGGTGAACTGAGTCATTAGGTGATGAGTTAGTAGTTACGGGCGGCATTTTAATGTGGAGATTAAAAGAAATATCTGTTTCAATTATGTCTGTACGATGAATGATAAAGTGCATTGAGTTGCGAGCTTCATCGTTTATCGCTTTTACTATCCCTTCTATTTTTTTGCTTTTCCATCGGTTAAATTAATAGTAATCAGATCTCTAGAAATCCATATTAAGGTTTAATTTTTTATATTTCGTTTTGAACGTAGCAAGTGATAATTCTTCGGCGAGGTACAAGTTACTTTTAAAAAGTATCCTATTTTCACTCTTGAATTTTTGTGAATCGTTATTTCGCTGGTAGAGTAGGAGGCAACATAGATTTTTCCCGTAACTGCTTTCTGTTTGAATGCTCTTTATTCATTTTTTATTTAAAAGTCACTAATTTTCATTTATCCATGAAGTTAATAAACCCATAACTACAGATACGCCAGTAAAACCGATTTTCAATTTTTCAAAGGTGTACGAGATATTAATTTATTATATTCAGTATTTCAGTATTTGCGTGTTTCAGTATTTACATAAAAATTAAATATAATGTACAATTAACAAAAGGTAATATTTATATTATTGGTTGTAGTGTTTCGTAATGTGTTATTGATTGCTTGATAAAGTTTAGAAACTAAAGACCTTAGTAGTAAGTCAAGTTAATCATGTCGGTATTTTTTGACAAAATATTGCC
>CAWVWD010000018.1:0-18964 GCA_963933585.1 uncultured Saprospiraceae bacterium | reverse complement strand
ATCTTGTCCCAATGTTTCCGGTGTCTTGTAATCGTTTTTAATCGGAAGACTAGTCTTATAAGAGAGTGGAATAAATAATTTATTCCACTTGTTTATCGTATTAATAATGACATCATCCACAATCAATTTTACCGTTGATATAATAATTCCATGAATACAAAATTCATTATTAATATCACTTAATAATGAATTTGATATATCGGAAACAACCATCTTTTTGATAATAGAAGATTGGTCGAATATTGCTATTTTAGTTCGAGTATTGCCAATATCAATGATAAGATTCATTATGTTTTTCTAATCCTTACTTCCAATAAAATTTTTATTAAAAATCTTCGTGAATAATCGTCAATCGAGCAGGTCTATTAATATCAATAGATCTTAAACTGAAATCATAAATCACCGTATCATCTACTAATATCAATACTAAAGCCGTATTTTCCCCTGATGCTTTTCCCATATCATTCGGAACAAATGCAAACTCTGTTTGCATATTTTCTTTTAGTTCAATATTTACAGTTTTCAATTCTCCAGTCAACATATAATTGTCCAAAACCGTTATTCCTTCTTGTTTTATCGTAATTACATCACCATCTACTTTCGAATTATCTTTAACCTGAATTTTGATATTCTTACTATTAACCGTAATAATTTTATGGTTCCTAGGATTTTTATCCTTTTCTCTTAGATATGCAATCGGTAAGACGACATTATTTTTATCTAAATCAATATCATAAGAAGCAATAATACTTTTTCCTGATTTAATATTCACTCTAACACGACTTTTTTGATTTCTCTTCAATTGAAATCCTTCAAATGTCAAAGAGTTTTCGCTACCTATTTTCAAAGAAACTCTAATCTCTTTCTTCGTTTTAGATAAATTATAAGGTTTATCTAATGTTTCATCATTATGAGTAATCATCATTTGATTCTCATCATTTCCTTTTATTTGATAATACTCTAAAAAAACACTAGTTGTTCTAACAATTAAAGGATCTAACACTTCGTATGATTCCACAAATACAACTTCATCCATCACTAAATCGGATGCTCCTTTAATTTGAACAGGTTTAGTCTTCGCTACTTGAACTTCTTTTTTTGTATACGCAACATCTACATTATCTTTATACTCGTCAAATATTGCGGCAATATCATTATTCTTAATTGCGGCTTGGAAAACCTTAACTTCATCGATGACACCTTGAAATTGAGATTTAGCAGTATGGCTTCTGCCTATAAAAAGTCTATTTTTAATATTATATGTCGGCTTATCATAAAATGAAATTGGTTCATCGGTAGCATAAATCAACTCGCCCTGAAGATATAATTTAGTATTTGTTCCATCAAACGTATAAGATATAGCGTACCAACTATTCATCTTCAAATCGATTGATTTCAAATTAAATCGTCCTTTTTCACTTTTTAATACAAATTCCTGATTCTCGATATCTAACCTAATAAAATTTCGTACATTATAATCTCCCGGAATCTGTCTAAACTGATAGAACAGGGTTTGAGACTTTTTGATATTCATAGGATGAAACCAAAAAGAAAGTGTAAAATCTTTCATCAAATCAACACCATCTTTAATTTCAAGGAATAAGTCGCTCTCTGATAAATTTAATCCTTTGCCATTGATTCCATCAACAAATTTCAAATCCTCCGAAGAGTAATTATTAATGATTCCTTTATTTTTGCTTATTTCTTCCTCAAAATTCCAAGAACGTACCAATGCATCATGTTGAGCATGTAATGAATTAATATAACCAATAATTAATATTATAACTAGAAAAATGTAACGTACCATTTTTGATGTTTTAGGAATTATAAGAGGTTTACAAATTAATTTTATTGTTTTAAGGACTAAAAATACTAATAAATTAGTATTAAAAAATAAATCTTCCGCAAAATCACAAAATTGATGTACAGTATTTCCAATTATTACATAAATGAAATCATTTTATTACAAGATATTGATTTATTAGTTCCATAAACTAAAAAAGAGGAATATCACAAATGTGATATTCCTCTCTATATACTGACCTAAAAGTACTTACTAATTAGGTGTACTCATTTCAGTTTCACCATTAGCTACTCTGAACTCAACACGACGATTCATGTAGTTAGTCGGAGCTGATTTCAAAAGTGGCTCACTTTCTCCATCATAATTCAGAATTAAACGGCTTCTGCTAATACCATAGTTTGTTACTAAATGGTCAACAGCTGCATTTGCACGTTTGTAAGATAACTTGTTGTTATAAGCAGTAGAAGCTACACTACTTGCATGTCCTTCAACTACAACTGTAATACTTGGATATTTTTCCATAACAGTAGCAACTTGATCTAATGCAGAATAATATTGAGCTTTGATGGTATGACGGTCATTATCAAAATGAATCATTGGTAAGAACCAATCACTGATAGCGTTAGTTGACTGACCTGATTTATCCCATCCTTCTTTTTTACCAAGAGCAATAATTTCGTCCTTAGTTAAAGATTGAGGAATAACTGGTTTTTCAGAGATACCTGTTTGAGGATCAATAGTATAACCAACTGGAGAATAAGGCTCTTTATCTAAATGATTTGGAAGACCGTCTTTATCAGAATCTAAAGTTACACCACGTGTATCAACTTCTGCTCCTGCAGGAGTATCAGCCTCTTTATCAATCATGTTAGGAACACCATCATTATCCTTATCAGCTAACATCTCAGCAGCGTCTTTCTTCTTAGTATTTGCTGCTATAGCATCCATCGGAGCATCTAAAGGATTAACCCACCATAACGGAATAGATTTCTTCTTCGTATCGCCTAAGTTAAAGTTAACACGTATAGGCAAATAGAAAGGAACATCCATACCATTTGAAGCTACTCCAGGACTGACATCTTTACGACCGTCAAGATAATCATTACCATTTATGTGAACTTGTGGCTCGATTGCGATAGAAACTCTATCGTTTAAACGATAAGCGACACCGATTCCCATTTGAAGCGCAAGGTTAATATTCACGTCTTCTTTACCGATTCTTAATGCAGCTGCATCAGTTTCATATTCACCATCTTGTGCTGCTGAAAGTGCTTCTCTCGCAGCGGTGATATATTCACCTCTTGTTATTATTTCTGCATTATAATCTGAAAGATCAGAACCTAAAATAGCCGCATAATCATAAATACCATTTGCATCCGAAGCATCATACTTAACAGTTGCACCGAATCCACTAATACCTAAGATACCGTAAATTCCTAATTTAGGTGCCGTACTGTGAAATTTGATGTTTGTAAATGAATATAAAGCTTGAATACCAAATGAAGTATATGTTGTCTGATTATTAAATACAAAAGGATTATCTGTACCATATCCTAAATCAGTTAATTCAGATATAGGTTGTGTTGCATCACCGTAACCGAAATAATCTTGACCAGAAGTTCTACCATACATAAAATCTGCACGAAGAGAAAAAGTATAACCTAATGATTTACGAAGGCTAATACCACCACCGAAACCTGCGATTGGCAACTCAAGAGGCGTATCTGCTCCTAATGCGAAATATCCAGCGTGTAAACCTAGTTCCCACATGTCACTTGGCTTATTTACTGGAAATTTAGGATCTTTCGTTAATTCTGAAATTCCTTCATCTGAAGATTGTTCAGATGCAAATGGCTGAGCTGTAAGAGCCGTTGAGACTACAGCAAGCACTAATGTTAAAACAAACAAAAATTTAAATCTCCTTGTCATAGGGTTTAATTTTTAACTTTAAATAAAAAAATTATATATTTTGGGTGTTTAAATACTTCATTATGTATTTAGACGTACAATATAAAAGTACAAATGTATAGATTTTTTTCATTGAAGCAAACAATTACCTTTTTTTTTAATCGATTATTTGTAATCAGTTATTCAATTACTTAATAGGTACACATTAAATACTTATTATAAGGGATATGACAGCAATTTAAACAAAAAAAGGCAAAGTATCAAGTTTATTACGTATTGACACAATGCATACTACATGATATTAAAAAAGTATATTTATTCGCTTCCCGTACAGCTCCATCGTTTCACTTTTCATATTGATAAGTTATTAGACTCTTTAATAGTCTCCGCAAATATTAAAGAAGTTGAAACTTTCGTAACGTCTATGCTTTATATTCCGCAACACTTTCAATATTTTTCAGCAACTAAAGCTGCCGCTACACATAGAAATTATAAAAAGCCAATTATTAATTAAAAATAATTACAACTAATTTTATTGATAATAAAATTAAAATAAGGTATTTTTCATAATCTTTTTCAAGTCCGTTTTTTTCTTGCTTTAAAATCCATTATCATTGTAATTTAGTGCAAAATCAAAATTAAACTAAGCTACCTCACATGCTAAAAGACTTTTTTTTACCAATCTCTAAATCATTTCAGGAGAATATTCCAACCTTTTCGAGGTATCAAATTGGTAAATCCATAGATTACTATTCTGAAAACTTTCCTGAAATGGAACAAATCAAAATTGCGATTATTGGTTTAGATAATTCCTTCGATGACGTTCGTCCCTTCTTTTATGCATTGAATCAACATCTTAAAGGTCTCAAAATCGCAGATTTAGGGAATGTGAAATCGCCAACAAGTGAAAATATTTCTTTAATTCTAAAGGAATTATTATCGAAAGGTATTTTACCGATTGTCATTGGAGAATCAATTCAAAATGCTTACGAATTGTATGACGCTTACAGTATTCATAATCGCTTGACTAATATGGTCATCGTAGATGAAAAGATTCCTTATTCTATGGATAAGCAGCAAAAACAGTCTTTTTACTTGAATAAAATATTAGATAAGCCGACGCATAATTTATTTAATTTAGGGATAATTGGTTATCAATCCCATTATGTTGATAAAAGAATCTTGGCATATTTCGATAAAGAATTTTTTGAATATCAACGATTAGGAAGAATTCGAAAAAATTTAGAAGAAACAGAACCGCTTATTCGAGATGCAGATTTGATGTGTTTTGATTTGTCGGTATTAAAAAGAATCGAAGTTCCCGGATGTTTAGAGGCTTCTCCTTCGGGAATTTTTACAGAAGATGCTTGTCAAATCGCATATTATGCAGGAATGAGTGATAAAATGTCATCGTTTGGCATTTTTGGTTTTAATGCGGCATCGGATAATAATACTCAAACCGCCCAAACGGTAAGTCAACTAATTTGGTATTTTTTATACGGTTATTACAATCGTAAACAAGATTATCCTGTTTCGATGGGAAATTTCATGGAATATATTGTTGATTTTAAAAATAGTAATTATCAAATCACTTTTTGGAAAAGTAGCAAAAGTGATCGTTGGTGGATGGAAGTTCCAACGAAGGATAAACGCCAGAAACGACATCGCCTAATTCCTTGTTCTTACCAAGATTATTTGCAAGCATGCAGAGAAGAATTACCGGAAAGGTTATTAAATGCCTACAAGCGTTTTGGAGGATAAAAAATGTTTAACGGATGATTCAAAAATCATCCGTTAAATTATTAATAATCAAAATACTAATTTTGATTTCCAAAAGCTACCAATAAGCTCTCACATCTTTCCCTTCCATATAATTCACAAAAGCACGATTAATCACTTTATGCCCGCCTTTCGTTGGATAATTTCCTGTAAAGTACCAATCACCTTTATGATTCGGACAAGCATTATGCAAACCTTCTATTGTTTGATAAATAATTTCGACTTCAATATCAAGACCTTCTGGTAAGACAATTTGAGCAATTTTCGCAGAAATTTCTTTTTGACTGAAAATATCATATAACGAAGCAACTTCATTGAAAAACTCGCCACTCGTATCTTTCAATTGTTCCTTACATTTCTCATAAGCTTGATCCAACAAGTAGTTTTTTCCGTGTTCCTCCAATAACTCAACCAATGCTTTGAATGCCACAAAATCTTTCATTTTTGACATATCAATTCCATAACAATCCGGATAACGAATCTGTGGAGCAGAAGAAACAATAATAATTTTTTTCGGTTCTAAACGAGCAACCATTTTAATCAAATTCTCTTTTAAAGTCGTTCCACGAACAATAGAATCATCCATTAAAACCACCGTATCAATACCTCGCTTAATCACACCATAAGTAATATCATAAGCACCCGCTACCAACTGATTTCGAGTAGCATCATCTGCAATAAATGTTCTTAATTTTGCATCTTTCGTAATCAATTTTTCGACACGAGGACGCATCATCATCACCTTTCTCTTATCCTCCATACTCGCATCAGCACCAAGTTCTGCCAAGCGTTTCAGCTTAATATTATCCAACTGATTATTAATACCTTCCACCAAACCAAAGAAGGAACCTTCCGCCGTATTTGGAACAAAGGAAAAAACAGTGTTTTTCAAATCATATTCCACAGCGTTCAAAACCGTAGTCGCCAAGTTTACCCCCAGCTGCTTCCGTTCGTGATAGATTTCCGCGTCATTCCAACGAGAGAAATAGATACGCTCAAACGAACAAGGTTTTTTCGGTAAAGGCGTCCGATATTGTTCCATTGACACCTTACCATTTGCTTTAATAATCAAAGCATTAGCAGGCGGTAATTCCTTAACATCTTCATATTTTACATTGAAAGCCGTCTGAATAGCAGGACGCTCCGAAGCGACAACCACTACTTCTTCATCTTGATAATAATACGCCGGACGAATCCCGGCAGGATCACGCATTGCAAACGCATCTCCGTGTCCCAATAATCCGCACATTACATAACCACCATCGAATTTCTTTGTTGCTTTTCGCAAGATTCGCCCCACATCCAAATCCTTGATAATCTTCCTTGTAATCTTCTGATGATTTTTCTTGAAATCTGACTTATGCCAACCAAATAATCGTTGGACCTCATCATCCAAGAAATGCCCAATTCGTTCCAAAACCGTAACCGTATCAGAGACTTCCTTCGGATGCTGACCTAATGCGACTAAATGTCCAAATAATTCATCGACATTTGTTAAATTGAAGTTA
The DNA here is from genome assembly GCA_963933585.1 of uncultured Saprospiraceae bacterium. GTDB lineage: Bacteria > Bacteroidota > Bacteroidia > Chitinophagales > Saprospiraceae > CAWVWD01. The sequence goes on along the minus strand of CAWVWD010000018.1, from coordinate 11,965 downwards.
CCTGCCAGCAATAAATTTCTTGTTTTCCAATTATTTTGACGAAAAACAGGATGACAAACTTCCTCCGAGTTTCTGCCATGCGTTCCATAACGTAAATGTCCCAAAAGCACTTCACCAGAATACGGTATATTTTCCTGTAACCAAGCGGTATCAGCTAACTGCTCCTCCGTCAAATCCTTATAATAATCATAAATCTGCGAAAACGCATCCTTAATCGGATCCTGAGCGATACTTCTTTTACGACTTACATATCTACTGCCAGGAGCGGTATTCAATTTTATGGTTGCGATACCGGCACCATCTTGACCACGGTTTCTCAGTTTTTGCATCATAAGATGCATCTGATTGACACCGTATAATGCCGTTCCATATTTCTTGTTATAATAATCCAATGGTTTTAATAACCGGACCATAGCTATTCCGCATTCATGCTTAATGACGTCGCTCATGCTAAATTTAGAATTGAATTGAATTACTACCTTATTGATAATCAGTAAGATAACAACCACAATTAAAAAAGAAGTTTGTAGTAAATAATTAGAAAGCGATACTTTTCTTTAAAAGAACATCACCTAAAAACATTAAACAGTATTTAATTGGAAATGATTAATGAATATTAATCAATTGTAAGTTTCAAGACACAAAGATAGGATTTTTAGCGTCATTGTTAATTAGAATCTTTGTCATATTTATAAATTTAGAGTAATTAGCAGTTTATAAATTTTCACCATGCATTTTATCAAAATTGAAGTATTTTTGTATCAATTATATCTTACCCAATCAGTTGAATTGCAGAATAATGACATTCGACAGGCTATTTTTAAATGAAATATCGAATTATTACCTGATTGATATTATGAATCAAGACAAAATGACGATTTATAACGCCACGTATTACGAATCATTTTCAACTGAGAATCGCTGCTAAAATTATTCATTCGAGTTTGATTAAAAAATAAAAAAAAGTCATTAGAATAGTCAAAACCTTTAGACTTTGTACCTTGAATCGTTAAGCCTTTTTAACACACCATAAAATATAATTTTCGCATCTATCACTTTAAATCTTTTAATTATTAAAATATCTTCGCTAACTTTATTTCGGCTCACATTATATGACAACCAAAAATCAGCTTGCTGATTTCTTTAAAATCTGCGAAACCAGTGAAACTCGCCTGCTGTGCGAACTAGCAGACCTTCGGGAGAAACATAAAAAATACAAAGATTATGATTTCAAAAATGATTAAAAGTATCGGTAACCAACGTTACGAATATAAACCTCGCTATTATAATCCAGATAAAGAGGCGATGGATGAACGAATGAATTTACGAAAAAGGGCAAAAGCAGGAGATAAAGATGCCATCAAAGCTCGAATGAGAGATTCTATGCGTCGTCAAAAAGATAAGAAACAAAATACACAAATAGTCGCCAAATCAAATGTTATGGTTTTAGGGATTTTTGCGATTTTATTGATTCTTACTATGATTGCTTTAAACTCTTACTTACCAGAAGTTTTGGAAGTGATGATGGATAGGTAAACACACCGATAAGTGAGGTCATGACTTTGAGTCATAACCTTACTAACTTACGAAAAAAGCGTTATCAATCACTACGATTGATAACGCTTTTTCTAATTACACTCAAATCTCAAAAAAAATCAAGTGCTTACGCACCAATAAAAAAAACGCACAACCATTCCTTCCTACACTCGCGACTTAGATCCTACTCGTCCCTCGCTGCATCACGCTGCTTCACTCCAGTCGTCATTATTTCACCGTCCTTTTTACCCGTACTGCTTTTAACAAGCAGTGACTTCCTTTTTTATTTTTTCCATTGAACTTGAAAACCCAACCGAAAGCCGATGCCGCTGTCACGATACGTCGGATGATCGTAGTTTCGATACGTAGAACGGCAGCGACCCGCACGGTTGAAGTAGCTGCCGCCACGCCGCACACGAGAGAGGCTTTTATCAGCATCCTTATTTATCCAAGCAGAACCATCATTTGGAGCATTTTTATAATCACCATGCCAATAATCTTCACACCATTCCCAAACACTGCCGCTCATATCATAAATCCCTAATTCATTTGGTTCTTTTGTTCCAACAACATGAGTTTTTTCACTTGAATTTTCAAAAGACCAAGCTACTGCATCAATGTTATTACTTCCTGCATATTTGTAATTTTTAGAGTAATTCCCACCTCGTGCTGCAAATTCCCATTCGGCTTCACTCAGCAAACGATATTTTTGATTTGTTTTTTGATTTAATTTTTTGATAAATCCTTGGACATCATTCCATGAAACACGTTCGACAGGACAATCATCACAACCTTTAAATTCACTTGGGTTTTTACCCATTATTTCCTGCCATTGCTTCTGAGTGACTTCGTATTTTGAAATGTAAAAAGTCGGTACGGTAACGGAATGTACTGGCTTTTCATCATCATCACCATTATTACTTCCCATTTGAAAAGTACCACCTTCTACTTTTATCATTTGGTTTTTGAAAGGGTCATTTTCAGTAAAAGTAATTACGGGTTCTTCTGTAATTTCACCTGAAACACCTGGTATTTTAGAAATTCCCCAAATACCAATAATCAATAAAACCGCAGCGATACCCATATTTTTATATTGTTTTGAAATACGTTGCCAAACGGTTATTGCAGGTATTGATTGTTCATAAACTGGTGCTACTTTTGATTTTTCTTTACGTTCTTTTTCGACTTTTACTCTTGCCTTACGTTCGTTTTCTGCCTGTGCCTTACGTTCGTTTTCTTTAGCTTTAAAGATAGCTTCCATTTTCTGTAGTTGTTCCGCAGCTAACCTTTCTCGCTCGATTTTAACTTTTTCGGCTTGCATTTTTTCTTCGGCTACATTTTCGAGAAATGCCTTTTTCGCTTGTACCGCTTTGGAGAGCGTCAGTACTTTTTGTTTTGCATCCGCTACATATTTGCTATCTGGATAATATTCGATAAAATCCTCGTAACTTTTCACGGTATTTTGGCGCACCGTTTCCGCCCAAATATCATCAATACCCAAAATCACATCAATCGCTTCCTGTGCGAATAAGGCGTAATGACCATTCGGGTATAATTTTAAATAATCGTGGTATTTGGAATACGTGCTGTACTGCAAAGCCCGTTGCCATATTTCATCTTCTTCCAGTATTTTGATTTTTTCAGCAGCTGCTGCGAGGTATTTACCTTTCGGAAATTTATGTGTATAACGGGCATACGAGGCAAGTTTATTTAGCCTTTCCGAATATTTCCAAGCCGATTCATCATCGAAATTATGAATTTTCACTTTGGCAATTTTGGCCTTTTCGCCATTCGGATATAAAGTAATAAATTGTTGATAAGCCGTTTTGTTATTTATTTTTTCGGCTTTCGCCCAATCGCTATTTTCATTTTTTTTCAATCGAAAAACAAATTGTCCGCTTTTATGTCCTTCTATTTTCAACGGTTCACCCAAAGGTGTTTGATTTGCATTTGCTAAAATCTGTTCCACAACAATCGTACATAATTCTTGTACGCCAATCGATTTTGTCGCTTTTTGTAATTGGAACAATAAACTTGTTATAAACAGACTATTTTTACCGATTTCACCATCGCCTACAATTTCATTTTGTCCTGAAATCAAACCCCATCGAGAAGGGTTTTTTTCTAATTGCTTAGACATATTTTTTGAGTCACCAATAAATAAAGCACTCGAAAAACAAGAATCGGCAATTAGGAAAGTATGGTGCGTTTTAATTTCACCTAAATATTTTTTGATATCTGAGTTAGAAATATATTGAGAAGAATCTTCTTTCATCGCTTCAATCGGAATCCAGTGACCTTCCGCTATGATTTTATTGTATTCGCCATGTCCAGAGAAATAAAGCACCAAATTATCATTCGGTGTCAAAGTAGCTGCTAATTTTTGTAAGGTCTTAAAAATATTAGATTTAGTCGCTTCTTCATTACCTAAAAGAATAATATTTTCAGATTCAAATTCAAACCTTTCCGTCATTAATTTGATAAAATCTGTTACACCTTTCACCGCATTATTCTGCTTCGGATAATACAAATAATCATCAATCGCAATCGCTAACAAATGATTGGTACGATTAACATGCTCTTCTAGAATCTCTTCGATTTCTACAAATCTTCGGTTAGACATTTTTGGGGAGTTTTATGGGGAGTTTTTTTATCTGTATAAAGATAATTTTTTTGTTGGAAAAAAGAAAAATTGGGGTTTGTTATTCCTTATAACTTCACATCATAAGTTTTTAAAATCATGCACCAGACCCGTCCATTTTTGAAAACCTGAGGGGTTTGGTGTGCCATCTAAAAATCTAACATCTAAAACACATTATTAATTATCAAAACATTACCTTTGCGTTCAATTTGATAAAATATACTTTTATTATAAAAAGAATTTTCAATTGATTGTGGTAATTTTCAATCACCGATTTCTCGGAACAGACTAACCATTTTTAATTTTCAATTATACAGATTATGGCAGATTTACAAAACGATAAATTTAAGAAATTAGTAGCTCACTGTAAGGAATATGGTTTTATATTTCAATCAAGTGAAGTATATGATGGTTTGGCGGCAGTTTATGACTACGGCCCAAACGGAGTGGAATTGAAGAATAATATCAAGCAATATTGGTGGAAAGCAATGGTACAGATGCACGATGATATTGTTGGAATCGATACCGCAATTTTTATGCATCCGACTACTTGGAAAGCTTCCGGTCACATTGATGCATTTAATGATCCTTTAATCGATAATAAGGATTCTAAGAAACGGTATCGTGCGGATGTTTTAGTGGAAGATTTTGTGCAGAACAAAGTTATGGCGAAAGCCGAAAAAGAAGTAACGAAGGCAAAAAAACGCTTTGGCGATGATTTTGATGAAGCAATGTTTCGTCAAACGCATCCGAGAGTCGTGAAATATACGCAGCAAGCAACCGATATTTTAAAACGTTTGGCGAATGGACTTCGGGACGAAAACTTGGAAGATGTCAAAGCATTAATTGAAGAATTAGGAATTGCTTGTCCTGAATCAGGTTCTAAAAGTTGGACAGATGTTCGTCAATTTAACTTGATGTTTTCAACACAATTAGGAACGATTGCTGGAGAAGCTGGCAAATTATACTTGCGTCCAGAAACGGCTCAAGGTATTTTTGTGAACTTCTTAAATGTTCAAAAAACGACTCGTCAACGTTTGCCATTTGGTATTGCTCAGATTGGTAAAGCGTTTCGTAATGAAATCGTAGCTCGTCAGTTCATCTTCCGTATGCGTGAATTTGAACAGATGGAAATGCAATTTTTCATTCAGCCAGGAACGCAGCAAAAATGGTTTGAATACTGGAAAGAAGCTCGTATGAAATGGCATAAAGCTTTACATCCTACAAATGATTTAAAGTTTCATGATCATGATAATTTAGCTCACTATGCTGATGCCGCAACAGATATCGAGTTCAATTTTCCATTTGGTTTTAAGGAATTAGAAGGTATTCACTCTCGTACGGATTTTGATTTGTCAAGTCATCAGGAACATTCTGGTCGTAAATTACAGTATTTTGATCCTGTGAAGAATGAAAATTATGTGCCTTACGTTTTGGAAACCTCTATCGGTTGTGATAGAATGTTTTTGGCCACAATGGCGAATGCACTTCAAGAAGAAACTGTTCCGGATTCAAAAGGGAATGATTCGACTCGTATTGTATTAAAATTACATCCTGCGTTGGCTCCGATCAAAGCGGCAATTTTACCCTTGAAGAAAAACGATGAACGTATTTCTGGTAAAGCGAAGGAAGTTTATAATTTATTGAAAATGCATGTTAATTGTCAATATGATGATACTGGTGCGATTGGTAAATTATATCGTCGTCAAGATGCAATCGGTACGCCTTTCTGTATTACGATTGATTTTGATACCTTGGAAGATGATACGGTTACGATTCGTGATAGAGATACTTTATTACAAGAACGTGTTGCGATTAGCGATTTACCAAAAATTGTTAAGGAGAAAACAGATATGATGCAATTATTTGTTTAGTTAAGAATTTTACGATGCTTTGTAAAATTTAAAGAGCCTTCTATTCTTAAGAATAGAAGGCTCTTCTGTTGTAATCCTTTAATAAAGATGTTAGATGCTTTTGAAATAACCGAAATTTTGAGCTTAAATGTAACCATTTATTCAAAATCAATAAAAAAGTGTTCGTTTTTACAACTCATTCTAATAGGAAAAAGCTAAAATCATTGATTTTACAAAGCTAATAAGGCTAATAATAAATCTACACCGCTTTTGAAAACCTTATAGATTTTATCGTAATAATTACATAAAAACGGTCAAACTCAAAAATCCGAATCAATCATCATGTTCGTCATCAATATTTCCAAAAATACGTTCTAAAATATCTTCTAAAGTAATCATTCCGACCAGTTTCTTATCTCCATCAATAACGTAAGCGATACTTTTTTTATTCTTAATAAATTCATTCAAAACCTCGTAACCGTCGTCGTCAATATCCACTGAAGTAATATCTGAAATGACCTCATTTATTTGCTCAAATTTTTTGAAAATATTTTGATGATGAATGTAACCGATGAATGTACTTTGTGTTTTATCTAATACGAGTAGCCGTGAAAATTTCGTCTGAATAAACTTCTGTTTTAATGTTTCCAAATTGACATCAAAATGAACCCACTCTACTTCATTCATTGGTATCAAACACCCTTCGACAGTAATATCACGTAATAACAAAGCTTGTTGGAATAAATCTGTATCAAAATCAATAGCTTCCTCACTCTCGACTTTACTACTTACTTCTATTACTAAATCCTCCAAATCTACTCTCGAAAACGAATAGCTATCTTCTTTAATTTCTGTCTTGAAAAAAATCTTTAATAACCATTTTGAAAGCCAAACCGTTATCCAAACAATCGGTGTTAATAACCAATAAATTGCACCTAAAAAATAAGCGGTCCACACCAAAACCTTTTCCGCAAACATCTGAAATAATGACTTTGGTATAAATTCTCCACCTAATAACACAATGACCGTCGTAATCAAAGTTAAAATTAATAAAACCGAAAAATCACCTGAAAGCCAAATTGGTAATATTGCTTGAAGCGGTTCTTTCCAAAGTTCTTCCGTCAAAATTCCAAAAATCACCAAAGCAATATTATTTCCGACTAACATTGTGCCCAGAAACTGTGATGGTTGTTCATAAAATTTTGACAAGATTCTTCCCGACAAATTACCTTGCTGTGTTTTTACTTCTATTTTCAAGCGATTCGCAGAAATGAAAGCAATTTCCGAACCTGAAAAAAAAGCAGAAAAAAGCAATGCCAGCAAAATTAAAAAGTAAGCTGTTAACATTTTTTATTAATTGTTTGATGCCTGTCTCGAAAACTGGGCGATTTGACTAGTTATTCCTTAAAATCAGAAATGATTCTATTTTGAAAGCTTTCAATGAAATCAATAATTAAAAAATTTCATTTCACAATCTCAAATTATATCTCTGGGTAACCATGAAACAATGAGTGACAAGAAAGTGCTAATTACGAATAATCCTATTAAAATCCACTGCTAACTCGATCAGATTCTAATTCTCCGGTAACTTTTTTTAGTTCCCAATTCTGAAAATCATAATCTGATTCAAAACCATAACCTTTTATTATTTCTGTTGCAGTTGTAATAGTAATGAATCTATCGGAATAAATCTTTTGAGTCGATTCATCCCAAACTAAACCTTCCGTTTCAATCATTTCATTATTCTTACTTTTTACGACAACACTATCTTCTACTATAAATTTATTGGTTTTATCGTATTGAATTGCTTTTTTCGCCGTCATTCGACTTTGAACATTTTTATTTCCATCAAAAAATTCGACCAAAATTCCTTTTGGGAATTCTCGACGAGGATTTTTACTATCACTGTAATTATACAATAGCGGTGCTTTTATACGAACTCGGACGACGGCGGAATCACTATATAGGATTTCTACAGAATCTGCAATTTCGTAATAAGTTTCTGCACGAGTGATGACTTCCTCTTCAATGTAACTTACATCTTCACAACTAATTAGAAAAATAGTTGTCAAGCAACTGAATATTGATAATAATTTGAACATAAAAGTACTTTTTAATTTTATTACAAAGGTAAGAATTATTAACCTATCGAATCTTAATCCTAAAATATCTATTCTCAAAGACTCTTTTAACAATTATTTTTCACTTTACAACTTCCTTTTTCCATATTTTTCAATCAAAAAAGCTATCCTCTAAAAAAAGTTGGGCGAAATTTTAACTGTTTATCAGGGAGTTATAAATATCCATTTTAGTTTTTTTCATAAAATCCTTTGTTTTTTGTAATAATAAGAATTACCTTTGCACTCGCATTTTTAAGGAACCGAGGAGCAATGCTATTGAGGTAAAGAATGCACCAGAAATAATTTTAATAATATTAAAAACTTTATTGTGAATACACTAAGTTATAGAACTAAATCAGCGAAATCGAGTGAGATTGATGCAAAATGGTTTGTCATCGATGCTGAGGGAGAAACACTTGGGCGTATGTGTAGTAGAATTGTTCACGCTTTGCGTGGCAAGCACAAGCCGAATTATACTCCACACGTTGATTGTGGCGATAATGTAATCGTTATCAACGCTGATAAAGTACGTTTGTCAGGAAAGAAAATGCAGCAGAAAGAGTATATTTCTCACTCTAACTATCCTGGTGGTCAAAAACGTATCACAGCAGAAAACCTTTTGGTTAAGAAGCCAACTGCCCTCGTAGAGAATGCAATTAAAGGAATGTTGCCTAAAACTAAATTAGGCAGACAAATGTATAAAAAACTATTTGTTTACGCAGGTGCAGAACATAAGCATGATGCTCAACAACCTGAACCTTTTAAATTCTAATATAATGGAAATGATTAATGCCGTTGGTAGAAGAAAAGCTTCTATAGCTCGTGTATATTTGAAAAAAGGAACGGGTATTATTATAGTAAACGGAAAAGATTACAAAGACTTTTTCCCACAACCACACATTCAAGGGAAAATTTTGGAAGCAATCAATGAGGTTGAAGTTCAAGGTCTATATGATTTCAGTGTCAATGTAAAAGGCGGTGGAATTAAAGGACAATCTGAAGCAATCCGTATGGGAATGGCTCGTACTTTAGTGAAACTTAACGAAGAGTTTCGTTCACCTTTGAAAGCGAAAAAATATCTTACTCGTGACGCTCGTGTCGTTGAACGTAAGAAATACGGTAAACCGAAAGCACGTAAGAGCTTCCAGTTCAGTAAACGTTAATTTTTTTCGAAATCTGTGTTTGAGAAATTTGATTTTAATAATTCTATTTCTTGCACAACCTTTTAAATTAAAAGATAATGGCAAAACCAACATATAAAGACCTCTTGAATGCGGGTGTTCATTTCGGACACCTTAAAAAGAAGTGGAATCCGAAAATGTTACCTTACATCTTCATGGAACGTAAGGGAATTCATATCATCGACTTAAATCGTACTTCTGAAGAATTAGACCGTACGGCAAAAGCGATGAAATCTATTGCAAAAAGTGGCAAGAAAATCATGTTCGTTGCGACCAAAAAACAATCTCGTGAAATCGTGAAAGCGGCTGCCCTTAGTGTAGGAATGCCTTTCGTTGTGGAACGTTGGTTAGGTGGTATGATGACAAACTTTTCAACTATTCGTAAGTCTGTTAAGAAAATGAATAGCATTGAGAAGTTATTGAACGATACGAATGCAAACATTACTAAAAAAGAACGCTTGATGCTTTCTCGTAAGAAAGACAAGTTAGAGAAAGTTTTAGGTGGTGTTGCAAACTTGACTCGTTTACCTTCTGCTATCTTTGTAGTTGATATTTCTCACGAACATATTGCGATCAAAGAAGCTCACAAATTAGGAATGAGAACTTTCGGTATGGTTGATACAAACTCTGACCCGAATCAAGTTGATTTTCCAATTCCGGCAAATGATGATGCATCTAAGTCAATTGAAATTATCACTAATTATTTAGCTTCTGCTATCCAAGAAGGTTTGGATGAGCGTGAGCAAAAACGTGATACTCCTAAAAAAGAAGCTCCTAAGGCTGACGAGAAGGAAGATGACAAAAAAGAAGCTCCTAAGGCTGACAAAAAAGAAGACGATAAAAAAGAAGCTGACAAAGAAGTTGAAAAAGTTGACTAGTTAATATTAGTCATATAATAAACTTATTGAGAATGATGAATACTGAAATTATTAATAGTTTCAGTATTCTCATTTTTAGGTTGTTTTTTAGAAATAAACAGATAGTTCAATTTATTTCTAATCGGTTTCAATATTTAATAATTCATACTTAATAGTTAATATAATGAGCGTGAAAATCACCGCTAAAATGGTTAAGCAGCTTCGTGACAAAACTGGAGCTGGGATGATGGATTGTAAGAAAGCTTTGACAGAAGCTGACGGCGATTTCGATACAGCTATCGCAAACTTACGTAAGAAAGGTCAAAAATTATCTGACAAACGTGCTGACCGTGCCACTACAGAAGGTGTTGTTATCGCTTTGACGAGCGAAGATGGTAAAAGAGGTATTGCTGTAAATATCGGTTGTGAAACAGATTTTGTTGCTAAAAATGATGATTTCGTAAGCTTCGCTAAATCTATCGCAGATGTGGCTTTGGCTAATTTCCCTGCTACTAAAGAAGAATTATTAGCATTGGAATTGAACGGAATAACTATCGGTGAAAAAGTAATCGAGCAAACAGGTGTTATCGGTGAAAAAATTGAAGTTTCTAAATATGAAACTTTAGAAGCTGAGTTAGTAGTACCTTATATCCACATGGGTTATAAAATGGGTGTTTTATTAGCTTTAAACCAAAATAATGACGCAGCATCTGAAGCTGGAAAAAATGCTGCAATGCAAGTTGCTGCAATGAATCCTGTAGCTGTTGATAAGGATGGTGTTGATTCTTCTGTTGTTGAAAGAGAAATCGAAATCGGAAAAGAACAAGCTCGTAATGATGGTCGTCCAGAAGCTATTTTAGAAAAAATCGCTTTGGGTAAATTAAACAAATTCTACAAAGAGAATACGTTAATGAACCAACAATACGTGAAAGATAGCAAGAAAACTATCAAAGAATATTTCAATAATTCTTCTAAAGGTTTGGTCGCTACTGACTTCAAACGTGTAACTTTAGGATAGTTTCTAATAATAAGTAATTGACAATGTATAATTGACAATTATTTTATAAATAGTAAAGCCGAACTTCAAGTATTTGAAGTTCGGCTTTTTGTTTCGTAAGCAATCGATACCGTTTAACTAAATCAATTCCTTTTCTGCTCCTGAAGATAATCCGAAACGCTTGTTGAAATCTTGAACACTCGGTCGAGTCGTTGCAAAAATCAATAAACCAAAACCAAATAAAACAAAGTAAAATGTATTCGCTTCAATTATCGCAGCGATAACTGCTAATAAATTTCCGACTTCCATCATCGCCCAACGAATCATCGAACTTTTTCGATATTTAGAAAACTGTGTTTCAATCGTCTCCTCCTTTTCTGCAACTTTTGTAAGGTTAGCATTGAAAATATAGAACCCGATAATTATTCCGACTATCATAACCGCAGGAACAAGGTATATTAGCATTCCAGTATCTGCAATTGCACCGCTTGTAATTATAAAATTAGCCACAATCGCAAATGTTAATTGTCCAAGTAATAATCCTAAAAATATAATCTGAAGATTTTTGAATTTTTCTTTCATTCTTAAAGGTTTTATGGTGCAAAGGTATAAAGGTTTTGAAGTATTTTGGCTTTGAGGTCAAACTGAATTTTTTAAAAAAAAGGTGTAAGCTCATAAAAGACCTTATACCTTTGAAACTTATATACCTTTAAACCTATCCTTATCAAGGGCAAACGCACCAAATTATTTCGTTTTACGAATTAATTTAATTTATTATTT
>CAWVWD010000017.1:0-19596 GCA_963933585.1 uncultured Saprospiraceae bacterium | reverse complement strand
TAACCATGAATCACATCGTAAGCAAAAATCATAGGAATTCCCAAACGACTGTTATTTACTGCCAACTCTTGAAATTCACGAGTTTGTTTCGCTGTCGTAACGTTCAACATCGAACCAGCTAATCCTGCCTTGATTTTATTGATTTTGAAATCATTGTCTTTTGCCCCCGGCCCTGTTAACTCACCGAAACCGGAATACTGAACCATCTGACCGACTTTCTCTTCCAAAGTCATTTTTGCCATCAGTTCTACGATTTTCTTATCAATTTCTGCATTTGTAATCATCTTGCTATCTATTTTTCCACTCATTGGATTTGCTTCATTACAGCTTGTGTTTGAAAATATCATCAAGCTAAAAATAAATGTAAAGTATAATATATTTTTCATGGTTTCATTTTTCGTTCTAATAACTTTGAGTAAACGATTTTTTAATAAAAAAAACGTTCCGAAGAATATGCATTTTTTATCGTTCTATTTCTTGATTTTTTGAGTAATCAACCTCTTACAAAACTAGAATAATTAGGCTTTGGCAAATAAGAGACAAATAACCTACCCAGTTCACTTACGCTTTTCACCTTCCTTCCTTCCTGTTTGTACCGCAGGCCCACTACTAAAAAAAATGGATACAACTATTCCTGTGGCTATGTTTCCTGTTTTTAATAAAGAAAAAATGGCTTCACAAGACTTGAATAGCCTATTTATTTTTTATTCCCCTAAGTCGTAAGTCAGGTTGATAGTCTCAAGTAGGTTTTATATTAAAACTTGCCTCGTTATTGGCAATATTTTGTCAAAAAATACCGACATGATTAACTTGACTTACTGCTAAGGATATTATTCTAAAATTATAGAAATTCCGCCATACTGAACTTGTATAATTTTTCCTCATGAAAAACTGTACAGATTTAATATGGCGGAAAGTTTAGTTTTTTTTTTAAATAGTTAGTAACTGATTTTTTACACGTTTGAGATTGATAACCTAAATATTTTTTATTTTCATTCGCTATTTATCAGCAGTAATAGTTCCTTCTTATTAATTCATCTTTTTTTGATAAATACGAACATAATCCACCATCATTTTCTGTGGAAAAATCGAATCATCAATACCATTTTTTCCGCCCCAGTTTCCACCAATAGCAAGATTTAGAATCAAATAAAACCGCTTATCGAAAGGATATTCTTTAAATGTCTGATGGTCATTTTTAATTTCAAAATATTCCTCCCCATCAATCAACCATTTTAGGCTTTCCTCCGTCCATTCTATTCCATAAGTATGAAATTCATCAGATGCATTTTCAACAACCAACATTCCTCCTTTTTCTGTCCCATGCATATGATTATAAGCTTCGGTATGAATAGTTCCATATATGGTATCTTGTGCATAACCGACATGTTCCATAATATCAATCTCGCCACTTGCAGGCCAACCGCCATATTCCCAATTTATTGGTAACATCCAGATAGCCGGCCAAGTCCCGACACCTTTTGCTAATTTTGCACGGATTTCGAACTTACCGTAAAGCCAATCGCCTTTTTCTTTTGTGGTTATTCGAGCAGAAGTATATTTACTATTCTCAAAGTTCTCTTTATGTGCTTCGATGATTAATTGACCATCTTCTATGCGAGTATTCTTTAATTTATCTCCGGTATAAAATTGCTTTTCATTATTTCCCCAACCGCAGTTTGGACAACCATCTCCGTAATCGTAACTCCACTTTGTCGAATCAAGAAAACTTGTATCAAATTCATCTGCCCAAACCAATTGATAGCCTTCCGTATCATCATCATTTGATATTACTTCCGGTTTTGAACTAGTTTTACAGCCAGAAATTATTAATAAGGATATTAATAATCCAACAAGATGAGGTATAAAAATTTTCATGGTGAGTTTTATTAAAATTGATAAGTCAAACCGAAGTCTGACTTATCAATTTTTTGTTATTCTAAATGACAAGTTGGGTCCTTTTAAATAATGCAAAACCCATAAGATTTGAAAACCTTATGGGTTTGGTATTTCGCTATGACTATTGAAATACTCGCATATAATCCACAATCATGCGTTGTGGAAAAGAAGTTGTTGCATCAGGATTACCCGGCCAATTTCCACCAACTGCTACATTAAAAATAAAGAAAAATGCTTCCCGGAATTCATCTAAATCAGCAGGTGCAATATCTACATTGTGGTATTGAACACCGTCTAATAACCACTTAATTTCGTTCGCATCCCAAATAATAGAGAATACGTGAAATTCCTCAGAGAGGTCACTTGTACTCGTTTTACTTCCACCATAGTTAGCATGTCCGTTAGCATCCCAGTGAATTGTACCGTGAACTTTATTCGGTTGATGCCCTACGATTTCCATAATATCAATCTCCCCACAAGCTGGCCAACTTACCTGATCAATATTCTCTCCCAACATCCAAAGTGCTGGCCAAAGACCTTGACCTTCCGGCATTACTGCACGAATATCAACACGACCATATTTAAAGGATATATCACCTTTCGTAATGATACGAGAAGAGGTATATGTTCCACCTCCAAAGCTTTCTTGTTTCGCTTCAATAATTAAATTGCCACCGTTAACCGTTGTATTTTCAGTTCGGTAATATTGTAACTCATTATTTCCCCAGCCACTATTTCCTGTACCGATTTCTTGTGTCCAGTCACTACTTAATGAAGAACCATCAAACTCGTCTTGCCAAACTAAAGTATAACCAGGGTAAGTCAATGGAGAAGTAAAACCAGATGTAGGAATAACAACACCACCATCTACGTCGTCATCTGAAATTGTTACCGTAATTCTTGATTGGTTAAACGTTGCTCCGATAGGATTCAAAAATGCGATTTCAAATGTTTCATCATTTTCTTCCACATTATCACCTGAGATAACAACTTCTAATGTCGCCGTTGTCGAACCCGCATTGATTGTAAAAGATTCGCTTGAGACACCATCAAAATCAATTCCCGATGCTGCAGTTCCTCCTATTGTTGAATAATTAAAAACGATGTTTCCATCTGAAGCTTTATCTAAAGTCAAGGTAATTCCGACTGTTTGGTCATTATCTGACTCAAGTACGGTCGCATTTTCTACGGTAACTTTAGGTAAATCTACTATCTGAGGCTCATCTTCAGCACAACTTGTAATTAGAACAGTAAGCGTAAATAGCAGTAAGAAGAATATATTTTTCATATGAATCGATTTTTTATAAAAGTCGGACACCTTTAAAGCGTCCGACTTTCTTTACAACATTTTACTTTTACAAATTATTGAGCTATAAAATACAACTCGAACCAGCCATTATTCACATTAGGAGTTCCATCTTCATTAATGATTGGAGCTTGTACTATTAGTTCTGTTTCTGAAATCGTTAGAATATCATAAACATTAGACGCATCACGCACACCTAAGAACATACCTAATGGTAAAATAATTTGGTCACTTCCACCTGTTCCAGTACCCTCGCTAAATGTCCAAGTAGGATCCGACACACCAGCAAAAGATTCTGCGGCATAACCGTTGAATGGATTGATGGTTAGACCATTATTATTATACTGAAATTCGGTATTATCTAAGAAAAAGCAGAAAGAATCATCGTATTGATCCGCTTCTAAACCTGCTGCTGTTGAGGTGAACCAACTTCCATCTCCTTGTGATGGACCAACCGTAACAGCTCCTGCTACTTGTGAAAAGGTCCAACATCTTCCTGAAGGCAAACAATCACCAGTTAATAGCGCAACTGTTCCGGTACAACCTGTTACCGCATCGTTAGCTACTGTGATTGTCTTAGAATTTTGAGCAGTTCCGCCACCAGTTCCTGCTGAAACGTATAAGCTAATCGTATATGTTCCTGCTTTTATGTACGTCACCGTATCAACTGTTAAAACAGAAGTTTGCTTTAAAGGTGATTGTCCGTCTGCGTTTTCACCAAAATCCCAGACTCTTGAAAAGTTACCACTTGACAAGTCTTTTACAATAATCGTATTAGAGTCACCCTGAGCATATTCGATTGAAAAATCTGGTACACTTGCTGCTGCTCCTAACTCAATATCAACATCTTGATAAGGCTCACAAGCCACAAATGCGAATACGGAAAGTATAAATAAATATGTTAGTTTTTTCATTATTTGGTATTTTATCTCACCCCTAACTCCTCTTTTTTGAAAACGGGAGAGATTAGGGGTGAGGTCATTTTTTTTTTAATAACCTGGATTCTGTTTTATTGCTCCGTTAGTCGCTTGAATTTGAGATTGAGGAATTGGGAAAACGTTGTGTTTACCTTCTGTATAACCCAAACTTCCTAAAACACTTGTACCTCTTCCTGTTCTTACTAAGTCGAAAAAGCGGTGTCCTTCCATACCTAATTCAATACGACGCTCTCTATAAATCGCATCAATCAATACTTGACCTGAACTTGTAACATCTGGCAAAACTTGACTACTCGTGCTTGCTCTCGCTCTTACCGCATTCAAAGAAGATTTTGCAGCTGCTTCATTTCCATTTTTTGCGGCTGCTTCTGCGTGCATTAATAATACATCTGCATAGCGAATTACACGGTCGTTTGTACCACCGTTTGGATTCGGATCACCGAAAGGAGCTTCTTCTCCTTTATTATTGAAATATTTTTTAGCATAAAAATCAAATGGCATTCCTGTTGCATCTTTTGTAAAAATACCACGATCACCCATTGCATCTCCTTCACGGAAAACAGTCGCTGATAAACGAGGATCTTCAAAACCTTCTGCTGAAAATTCATCTACAAAATCTTGCGTTGGAATATTGAAACCATAACCTTCAAATGCTCCCCTCGCACGTTGAAAAACGTTAGAGAAAGTACCTTCATTTGCGTTATTTTTTCCCCAATTTCCACCTGATGCATTCATATATTGAATCTCAAAAATCGATTCCATGTTATTCTCACCACCTGTGGTGAAAATATCTGCATAGTTTGGTGTCAATTGATATTCGTTAGAATTCACAATTTCTTCTGCCATAGATTGAGCAGCTGACCAATTCTCTTGCCACAAGTAAGATTTTACTAATAGTGCTTTTACTGCACCTCTTGTAATTCTACCTAAATCCTCTGATGGATATGCACTTTTCGCAGGTAAGACTGCCATTGCATCTGTCAAATCTTGGGTAATTAAAGCCCAGATTTCAGATTTTGGAGAACTTTCCATATTGTATTCACTTGCGGATAATAATCGGTCAACTTTTGGTACATCACCGAAAATTGTCACCAAATTATAATACAACCAAGCACGAATGAATTTAGCTTCTGCAATAACTTGATTTTTAGTGGCATCACTAATTTCCATTGCTGGAATATATTCCAAAACGGTATTTGCACGATAAATTCCTTCGTAACAAGCAGACCATTCACCTTCCAATAAATCTGTATTTACAGGACCTTGAAATGTTTCTAACAACAATAGTTCGTAAGCATCATTATCACCAGAACCCCCTTTATCAGAATCATCTGACATGATATCGCCCCAAAACCAGCGGAAATGTCCACCTGGAGAAACTTCAAACTGTAACGTCGAATAAGCTGCGTTTACAGCAGCTATCGCATCCTCTTCCGTTTGATAAAAATTATCTTGTGTAATACCAATAATTGGACTACGCTCCAAGAAATTTTGTTCACAAGAAGCTAAAACGAATATTAAAAATATGATTGAAAATCTTTTCATTTTTTTATTGCGTTGTTGTATTGTTATGTTGATGTGTTATTCTCCTTTGAAATATTTCGAAGTAAGCAACGACACATTAACATAACAATACGTCAATCTGAAAACATTATTAAAATGCTAATTGAACACCACCTAAGAAAGTTCTTGCTTGTGGATAAAATCCTCTGTCAATACCAATTTCTAATGCACTTAAAGCACCGATTTCAGGATCTAAACCTGAATAATTCGTAACGGTGAATAAATTTTGTGCAGAAACATAAACACGGAATTTATCAATTTTTAAGCGATTTGAGATATTTCTTGGTAAAGTATATCCTAATTGAACATTCTTAATACGCATGAATGAACCATCTTCTACAAAGCGGTCAGAAACTCTTGCGTTTTGATTTGGATCAGTCAAACTAACACGAGGATTTTCGTTTGTAGAACCTTCGCCCGTCCAACGATTTAATTCTGATGCTGGACGATTTACGTAAGTAAAATCATAACGAACTGTTGCGTTATAGATATCATTACCGTAAGATCCTAATAAGAATAAACTGAAATCAAAACTTCTGAAATCTACACTGAAATTTGTACCATAAGTGAACGCTGGTGTTGCGTTACCGATATAATCCTGATCAGCTTCGTTGATGATATTATCACCATTCAAATCCTTGAAGCGAATATCACCTGGTTGTGTTTCACTACTTTGGAAAGCATGTGCTGCTACTTCTTCTCCATTTTGGAAAATTCCATCTGTTACATAACCGTAGAATCCTGCAATTGGCTTTCCAACTTCTGTACGAGATACATTGGCATTCGCAGACTGAACACGACCTGTTGAAATCGGCTCACCACCTTCTCCTAAATAAACGACTTCTGTATTAACAAAAGCAATATTTCCACCAACTCTATATTTAAACTCACCTAATGTATTTCGGTGATTTACAGATAATTCCAAACCACTATTATTCACCTCTCCAATATTTTGAGTTGGAGGAAATGCTGCTCCTACATGTAATGGAATCGGTGCAGCGTATAACATATCAGATGTATTTTTGATATAATAATCCGCTGTGAATGATACGATACCATCCAAAAACTCCAAATCAACACCAACATTAGTTTGTGTACTTGTTTCCCACTGTAAATCTTCATTTCCTGGAGAAAGAGCGATTGCACCATTTCTAATTGTTTGCCCTGGACCAAATGCATAATTTTGACCATTAGAAACAACTGATGTAAATCCATAGTTACCGATTTGATCACTACCGTTTTGTCCCCAACTTGTACGAACTTTGAAGAAGCTAATCGCATCATAATTCCAGAAATCTTCACGAGATGTTACCCAAGCAAATGATGCTGAAGGAAAAAATCCAAAACGTTTGTTTGCACCAAAACGAGAAGAACCATCCGCACGAAAAGTAACTGAACCTAAATATTTATCTTTATATTCATAATTTACACGAGTAAAGAATGAAATCATCGCACTTTCAGTTGCACCACTATAACTTGACATAGAAGAAATAGGGTCAATCGTATTTGAAATATACGCATCTGCTACATTATTAGATGGCAAATTCGTATTCGCACCACCATTATAATCATGACGATTTTTCAAAACTGTATTACCTAGATTTGCAACGATTACATGATCACCTGATGTTTTGTTATAAGTTGCTAAATTTTCCCATTGCCAATTTGTCCAAATATTATTACCAATTGATACGGTGTTAATTAAGCTACGTTCTCCTGCCGGAGCATCCGCCAAAGTCGTATCATTACTCAAATCAAAGCGAGGTGCGAATCCATTTTGCTCTGCAAAAGTAACATCCATACTATAAGTAGATTTGAATGTCAAACCTTCCATAATTTGAGCTTCTCCATAAACAGAACCAACCAAACGATTAGAGTTCCAAGTATTATTAGTTTGCTCAATAGCATTCAAAGGATTTACAATATCTGTATCTGCATAACGAGAATAAGCATAAGTTCCGTCTGCTTTATAGATTGGTGTAACAGGATCCATATTCAACGCACGTACCAAGGGAGTTGTAAATTCATTATTCTCCGGTAAAGAGTTTTTTGTAATACTAGTAAAACTAAGGTTATTACCAACTTTCAACCATGATTTGATATCTGTATTCGCATTAAAACGAACCGTCACTCTTTCAAAGTTCGATTTCTCACCACCTACGATTCCATCTTGCGAAAAGAAATTCGCTGATAATGCGTAAGCTGATTTTTCGGAACCACCGGTAATTCCGACTTGATGATTCGTCATCGGTGCATCTTGAAAAATAGCCCCTAACCAATCCGTACCTTCTCCTAATACGGAAGGATTAGAAAATTCTGGAAGTGGCGCAATGCCTGAATTAATTCGAGCTTCATTTGACAAAATTGCGTATTCTTCTGCATTTAGTAGATTAATTTTTTTCCATGGACTTTGAATACCATAGTAAGATTCGTAAGAAATCTTACCCTCTTGATTACGTTTGCCGCCTTTCGTAGTGATAAGTACCACACCATTTGCACCTCTCGCTCCATAAATCGCCGCAGATGCAGCATCTTTCAAGACGTTCACTGACTCAATATCATTTGGGTTTAAATAATCAATTCCACCTACGGGAACACCGTCTACGATGTAAAGTGGATCACTATTATTAATCGTTCCGATACCACGGATACGTACAGTTAAAGCACTTCCGGGAGCACCTGAATTTTGTGCAATTTGAACACCTGCCGTTCTACCTTGTAACGCTTGTTCTACCCGCAAAACTGGTGTTTCTGTAATTTCTTCAGCAGTTATCACTCCTACCGAACCACTAATATTACTACGTTTTTGAGTACCATAACCGATTACGATTACTTCGTCCAAAACAGAAGTATTTTCTTTTAAAATAACATCAATTGTTGTTTGTGTACCAACAATGATTTCCTGTGTTTCTAAACCGATATAAGAAAAGATTAAAACAGTTTCAGCATTAGGCACTTTGACAGTATAAGAACCGTCAAAATCAGTAGCGACACCAATTCCGGTTCCTTTAATCTGAATAGTCGCACCAATAAGTGATTCAAACTCATCAGATACGATTCCTTTTATCGTTTTTTGTGCCATCGCAAAATTGATGGAGAAAACGAAAAGTGTTAAAAATAATATGCTTTTTTTCATAATCTGGATTTGTTAAGAGTGCGTTTTTGATCCAACCGAATGATAAGACTTAAATTTACTCTAAGATACTTATGAAAATAGTAATCCTGTTTTCATAAATATTTTTTTTAAAACATTTATAAATTAAATCACTATCTAATAATTCAGAATTATGGTATGTAAAATATACCGAGACTTAGGTAATATAAAGATTGGACGCCCTGAAAGCGCCCAACCTTTTTATAGTGTGTAATTATTTACTTACTAAAATACGTGCTGTTTGTGCGAACCCTTCTGATTGGATAACTACGAAGTATAAACCATTCGTTAAGTTAGAAGCATTCAAACGATATTGTTGAGCTTGCCCAACAGTTTCAGTCATTACTACTTGACCAACTGCATTTACAACTTGAATTTGTTTATCAGCTGAAACGATTGTTTCGTTGAAGTTGATAATTGCTTCAGAAGTAACCAATGTTGGGTTAATTGTGAATAATTCATTTTTTGTAAAAATAGCTTTTGTACTTACCGTTGATAAGTCACAAGAATTGTAAATGAAAGCAGGCATAGTTGTATCACCATTACCTAAAGTTGCTACACGATTAATAAATCCACCAAAATCTTGTGTACATGCAGAATGTGTAGCGTCAAATTGCTCTGAACTAACCCAACCTGCACCATTGATAAATTTAAACTGAATCGCAGAACCTTCTGCAATTTGTAATGTAACATCCCAAACACCATCAGCATCAGCATCAGTTAAAGCTTGACCACCTGACCAACCTTCAAAATCTCCACCTAAGAAAATACCTGTTGGATCTACTGTCTCAGCATTCACATCTACTTGAAAAGTTACATCAATCATATTAATAGTACCAGGACAAGTTCCATCACTCATACAATCTCCAAAACAACCTAAGATAGTTGTATCAGCATAAGCACCCATCAATTGTCTATCGTTATAAGGAGCTACTGCACATGACTGACCTGAAATATCTTCTTTATCACCCCAGCTACCTGAGAAACCATTTGTGAAAGTATAATCAAAAGTCAATCCTTTAGCTACTGTTTTTGTAATTGTCCAAACATCAGAACCGTTATCTGTCATTGGGTTATCACCAGGTACACCAAATAATGCTCCACCTGCAAGGTATAAACCTTCCGCACTTGTTGTCACACTTGAAGCATTGATTGTGAAAGTCACATCAACTGAATCAACTGATCCACCACCACCACCACTATTTCCGTCTGGAACTTGGATGTTGTCAAAGTAAAGTGTATTATCTTGTGTTCTTGCTACGAAATCAGGAATAATTACCATTCTTGAAAAAGTAACTCCAATTTGGCTTGAAAAATCAAAAGTGATTTCTTCCCACTGACTTGTTACTGTATTAGCAATTTGGATTTCATGATTTGCTCCACCTGGCATCTCAAATTTCATTGCTACATTACTAATTGTTGGTTTCCAAACCATAATTTTTACTGTTGAGTTAGTCGCATCAAAAGTAAAAGGAGTAATATCATCTGTAAAGCATAATGCCCAAGGGTTACCTGCTTGTTCTGCGACAAATTCAGTTACCGTTGCACTTGTGTTTGCGCCCGTCATATCAGGATTAGCGATAAAAGCTAATGCTGGGTTAGAACCATTTTCACTAACTGTCCATGCAAAACCTGCACCTGAACCTGCTGGTTCAAAATCAATATTAGAATATTGAGCAAAAGTTTGACTTGCACACAACATAAATGAGAGTGCCACTAAAAAAGTAATTTTATTCTTCATAATTTGATTTGATTTTAAAAAATAGACTCTAAATTAAAGTCTATCAGATTAATAATATTAAATATTACAGTTCATATAAAGTTATTTAAATTTAAATTCGATAAAAATGTTCAAATTGAAATAAATAAACTTTTAAAACCATTTATACAAAATTATATTCTGAAATCGCTTAAACCTAAAAAAGATCTACTTCTATACTACAACAATCAGAAAAAGTGTTACATCATTCATACATCATTTATACTAAAAATAGACATAAACAACTGATTATCAATTAAATATTCAATAAAAATATTACTTCAATGGATATATACTGATTGACGACTATAAGGAGAATGTTAATGTTTATAGTGACTATAATATATTTTTTTACGGTTCCAGTTTTTTCTATTACCTTAGCCATACCACAAATAAAACTATGAAACAGATCTTTACATATTTTAGTATAAGTGTTCTATTCCTTTTTTATAATGGAAACTCCTTTGCTCAAAGTAATATCAGTTTACCAATCATTAAAAACTACTCTAAAGATATTTATCAAGCTGGTTTGCAAAACTGGGAAATTCAACAAGATAATGTCGGACGATTGTACTTTGCCAATAATGATGGCTTACTTACTTTTGATGGCGCAAACTGGCAAATCATACAAGTTGATAATAAAACAATTGTACGTTCTTTACTAATTGATGGTGAGCGAATTTATACTGGTTCGCAGGGTGATTTTGGCTATTTTGAACCAGATTCTCAAGGTAATTTACAATATTTTTCTCTAAAAAACCTAATTGAAGAAAAACATCAAAATTTTGCAGATGTTTGGGATATTGTCAAAAAAGGAAATCAAATCATTTTTCGGACTTCTAATAGTGTATTCCGTTATGATGGTAATATTCATGTCTTGGATATGGATAAAACGTATGCTTTTTTATCTCAAAATAATCAAACAACCTATTTGCAAAATGACCAAAATGGATTATCCTTTATTTCCAATAATCAAAGTCAACCCGTCTCTAATACAACAGAATTAAAAGATAAAGTCATCACAAGTATTATTCAACTTAATGAAAGCCAGGTTTTAATAACAACACTTAAAGGTGGTATTTTTAAATTCGATGGCACAAATTTGATATTATGGGAATTAGAAGATGATGGTATCATTAGACAAAATCGAATTAATTGTTCGGTGAAGATTGATGAGGAAAGAATTGCAATAGGAACACTTAGTGGTGGTTTATTCATTATTAATACTTCGGGAAAAGTCCTACAACATATTGATATTCAGCAAGGTTTACAAAGTAATGATGTTTTAGATATCTTCAAGGATGGTGCAGGAAACCTTTGGCTAGCTCTTGGAAATGGAATTGATTATGTTGAAATTAGTTCTCCATTTTCAATGATTGAACCCGATGGAGATTTACATGGAACTGGCTATTCTGCAAAAATCTATCAAGATAAAGTCTATTTTGGAACATCAAATGGTTTGTATGTTTCGGATTGGAAAGATTACTATAATCCATTTGAAAGTCAACATTTTCAGCTGGTTAATAATACAAAAGGGCAAGTTTGGGGATTAGATATTCACAATAATGAATTAATTTTAGGACACCACGAAGGAACATTTCGAATAGAAGACAATCAAGCTATAATGTTATCGAACCTTCCCGGGACATGGACTTCCATTGCATTACAAAATACTGACAATCAATTATTAGAAGGGAATTATTCAGGACTTAATTTATATGATTTTGAAAATGGACATTGGAAATTTCAAAGTACTATTGGAAATATGATTAAGGAGTCTTGTCGTATTATGGCACAAGACGATAAGGGTAATATTTGGGTTGCTCATCCGTATCGAGGTGTTTATAAGATCGTATTAGATTTAAAAAATAGACGCGTCGAAAGTATTCGATTATATAACTCTAAAAATGGTTTTCCTTCTGACTTATATACAAATGTTTTCAAAATAGGAGATGGCGTTATTTTTACCGCCGAACGTGGTATTTATACCTATAATATTGAGAAAGATGCTTTTGAATTATCATCAAAATGGTCGGAATTAGTAGATTCTACGAGTAGAGTTCAACGATTTATTGAAGATAAAAAAGGGAATATCTGGTTTGTCATTGATGGAGAAGTTGGTGTATTTTGGGTCAAGGACTTTGGGGTGGAAAAGCGATTAGAAAAACAAGTATTTCCTCAATTAAAGGATCGTTTGGTCAGTGGTTTTGAACAGATTTATCCTTACGACGATGAAAATGTATTTTTCCCTTTGGAACGTGGCTTCATACATTTCAATCCAACAAAGTATGGTTTATCGGATACATTATTTCACGCTCATTTACAACAAATTAAGCTGGGAGATTCTACAATTATATTTGGTGGTTGGAAATCTGAAAATTGGGAGAAACCTATTTTTAAACGTTTCCAAAATTCATTTACATTCACTTATGCCGCTTCTGATTTTAGTGATTTCTATGATACGGAATTTCAATATTTATTAGACGGTTTAGATGCTGATTGGTCTCCTTGGACCACAAAGACACTTAAAGAATATACAAATTTACCTGCCGGCAAATATATTTTCAAGCTAAGGGCAAAAAATGCTACCGGTCAAGAAACAGAAACGCAAACTTTTGAATTTCAAATTTTGCCACCATGGTATGCTTCTGCTACTGCAAAAGTGATTTATTTTTTAATTATCCTCGCCATTTTATTTGGTTTAATCTTTATTCCTCGCCAAAAACATGAACAGGAAAAAGCGATTTTGAAGGAGGAGCAGGAAAAAACTTTACAGGAAAAGGCCGCAGAACATCAAAAAATAGTCGCTCAAAATGAAGCGGAGATTTCACAATTGCAACAAGAAAAGTTGAAAGCGGAAATACAATTTAAAAATCAAGAATTGGCAACAACTACAATGCACTTAGTTCAAAAAGGTGAGTTTTTAAATAAATTAAAAGAAGAACTCAATAGGATTTTGAATGAAACGAATGAACCTAAAACGAAAAAACACATTCGAAAGACGATAAAATTATTAAATGAAAATGCTCAGTTAGATAATGATTGGGAACATTTTGCTCAATATTTCGACCAAGTTCATGAGAATTTTTTGAAACGATTACGGGATGCTTATCCACAATTAACGCCTAAAGATCAACGCTTGTGTACTTACTTAAAGATGAATTTATCAACTAAAGAAATCGCTCCTTTATTGAATATTTCGGTACGAGGCGTAGAAGTTAGTCGCTATCGTCTGCGCAAAAAAATGGAATTGCCAACGGAAACTAATCTGAATGAGTTTATGATGGTATTTTAAGCTTAAGAAATAAGCAATAAACTTACCCTAAAAAAAACGAGCCATCTCGAATTAAATTCAAGATGGCTTGTTGATTTTTATATTTTAAAGTGTGTGTGTTCAGTTCGTACTAATTATTGTTAATTGATATGGAAAATGTTGTTTTGTGTGTAGATGTTGTTTTGTGATGAATATCAAATTGCAATAATGTATATTTTTTTTCAAAATTTTACTGTAATGAAATCTCTTTTTCTTCCACCATTTTACGGATATTAATCAAAGCGTAACGCATACGTCCAAGGGCAGTATTAATACTTACTCTTGTTAAAGATGCGATTTCTTTAAAACTCATTTCTGCATAGTGTCTAAGGATAACAACTTCACGTTGTTCTGCTGGTAATTGATCTACTAAGCGACGCACTTTATCGTGTGTCTGACTGCGAATAATACGAGTTTCCGCATTTTCATCACTAATACTGATTACACTGAAGATATCGAATTCATCAGTTGGAGCTACAGTTGGCTTGCGTTTGTTGCGGCGGAAATGATCCACACACATATTATACGCAATTCTCATAGCCCATTGAACAAATTTACCTTCTTCATTGTATTTCCCTTTACGCAATGTATCAATAATTTTGATAAACGTATCTTGAAAAATATCTTCTGCAAGACTTTTTTCTTTGACGAAAAGGTAAATCGAAGTATAAATTTTACTTTTGTGACGACTTAGTAATTCTTCAAAAGCTCTTTCGTTGCCGCTTAGGTACGAGCGTACCAATTCACGGTCATTTAGCGTTTTATTTTGCATATCGGTTTATATTTACTTGTAACTGTGTTGATAGTTAATTGCCTTAATTCAAAAGCAAAATTTGAAGCAAAAAGTGTAGAGTTTCTAACCGATATTGAATTACTTTTTATAGATGAGTGAATAATAACTTTGAATTTTTATTGTTACTAAAACGTTACGAAAAAAAGTCGTAATATGTTTCAAACTGGTGTGTGTCATTCCAAAACTAGCAAAGAATATTCTAAACAAAAAACTTTTTAAGTTAAAATTGTTTACAAAACTGATTTTATACAAAATTAGAATGTTTACTTATTCAATTGCGTAAATTTGTGTTTGGTTGTATTAGAAAATCAAAAATAGAAAAACTACAATATTAAATTATCATGATATTGTCAAATAAAAAATGAATAAGCAGCATACCGCGAAATGCTATGGAAAAAAAAATGAATAAAAAACGACCTGAAATATTTATACAAGGAGCAAGAGCAAATAATTTAAAGAATGTAAATTTAAGCATTCCCAAGAATCAATTAGTTGTCGTAACAGGTGTTTCCGGTTCCGGAAAATCTTCGATTACAATGGATACTTTATTTGCTGAAGGACAACGTCGATATGTCGAAAGTTTATCATCCTACGCTCGTCAGTTCTTGATGCGAATGAAAAAGCCTGATGTAGATTTCATTAAGGGTATTTGTCCTGCGATTGCGATAGAACAGAAGGTAACGACAAGTAATACTCGCTCAACGGTTGGTTCCTTAACGGAAATTTATGATTACTTGCGATTGCTTTATGCAAGAGTTGGTAAAATGATTTCACCGATTTCAGGACGAGAAGTGAAAAAACATGAAGTTTCGGATGTTGTCGATTTTATTCATCAATTTGAGGATGGAACAAAAGTGCAATTGTTTATTCCTTTTCGTACGAAATATGATAGAACGGTTGAGCAAGAGCTCAATTTATTTTTGCAAAAAGGTTATACGAGGGTTAGTATTAATGGAGAATTGAATCGAGTAGAAGATATTTTAGAAACGAATTCGGAAGAATTATCCCAAGATGATGCTGTTGTTCGGATTTTAGTGGATCGATTTGCTACTAAAAATGGCGACGAGGAGAATACGAAGCGGATTGCCGACTCTGTTCAAACTTCATTTTTTGAAAGTGAAGGGGATTGTATCGTAGATATTATTGGAAAACAAGGCGAATCTTTCTCGAATCGTTTTGAATTAGATGGAATGCGTTTTGACGAACCGAAACCTTTATTATTTAATTATAATAATCCGTTTGGAGCTTGCCCAAAATGTGAAGGTTATGGTCTAGTGATTGGAATTGATGCCGGTAAGGTTATTCCAAATAAAAAGCTGTCCGTTTACGAAGGTGCCGTTGCGTGTTGGAAAGGTGAATCACTTGGAAAATGGAAAAATGATTTCATCAAGAATGCACATCATTTTGATTTTCCCGTTCATCGTGCTTATCGAGATTTGACGAAAGCGGAACAGAAAGTACTTTGGAAAGGAAACAAACACGTAAAAGGAATTGATTCATTTTTTAATCAATTAGAATCGAAAGCTTACAAAATTCAGAATCGAGTAATGTTGGCTCGTTATCGTGGAAAGACAACTTGCCCAACTTGTGAAGGCAAACGTCTACGACAAATGTCTTTGTACGTTATAGTTGGTGGAAAAAATATTTCAGAGTTGGTAGAAATGCCTCTGGATAAATTATTGGACTTTTTTAATCAATTAGAACTTAATGATTACGATATAACTATTGCAAAACGGATTTTATTAGAAATAAAAAACCGGTTAGAGTTTATGTTGAAAGTCGGTTTGGGATATTTGAACTTAGAACGACTTTCCGGAACTTTAAGCGGTGGTGAAACGCAACGAATTAACTTGACTCGGACATTGGGCAGTAATTTGACGAGTTCAATGTATTTATTGGATGAGCCAAGTATTGGTTTACATCCGAAGGATACGAACAGATTAGTTGATGTATTGAAGACATTGCGAAACTTGGGAAATACCGTTGTCGTCGTAGAACACGAAGAAGACATTATTAAAAATGCCGATTACTTAGTCGATATGGGACCTTACGCCGGGGTTCACGGTGGCGAAGTGGTTTTTGCCGGTGAATATAAAGATATTTATACCGAGGCAACCGAAAGTCTGACGACAAAATATATGAATGGAACAATGTCAATTCCTGTTCCAAAAGTAAGGCGTAAATCTTCTAACTTTATTGAAATCAAAGGAGCAAGACAACATAATTTAAAAGATATTGATGTCAAAATTCCACTGAATACCTTGACGGTTGTAACTGGTGTTTCTGGTTCTGGAAAGACGACTTTGGTCAAAAAAATTCTTTATCCTTCGATTCAACAACATTTGGGCGAAAATGTAAAAGTAAAACCAGGAGAATTTGATGCTTTGGAAGGTGATTTACAGCAAATTAGCCAAATCGAAATGGTTAACCAAAGTCCGATTGGACGTTCTTCTCGTTCAAATCCTGTGACTTATGTCAAAGCTTATGATGCAATCCGTAAACTATTTTCGGAACAGCATTTTTCCTTAATGAATGGTTTCAAACCAAAACATTTTTCATTCAATGTCGATGCTGGAAGGTGTGAAACCTGTAAAGGAAGTGGCGAAACTATCGTAGAAATGCAGTTTTTAGCAGACGTTCGTTTAGAATGTGAGGAGTGTAAAGGCAAGCGATTCAAGCAAGATGTTTTGAATGTTGAATACAAAGGAAAAAGTATTTTTGATGTTTTAGAAATGAGTATTGATGATGGCTTAGTATTCTTTGAAGATGTAAAAGAAGTTAGAAATAAACTCAAACCATTACAAGATGTTGGCTTAGGTTATGTTCAATTGGGACAATCCTCTTCTACCCTTTCGGGTGGCGAAGCTCAACGTGTAAAACTAGCTT
This sequence comes from uncultured Saprospiraceae bacterium, assembly GCA_963933585.1. Taxonomy (GTDB): domain Bacteria; phylum Bacteroidota; class Bacteroidia; order Chitinophagales; family Saprospiraceae; genus CAWVWD01. Next base: position 1,985 of record CAWVWD010000017.1, on the reverse strand, counting down.
CTTTCCTAACAAGAGAACGTTATTCAGATAAAATCCTTTTCATTTTTGATGAGCCTACAACTGGTTTGCATTTCCATGATATTCAAAAGTTATTGGATGCATTAAATGCCTTAGTTGAAAAAGGGCATACGGTTTTGGTCGTAGAACATAATATGGAAGTGATAAAATCTGCAGATTGGGTAATTGATTTGGGTCCAGAAGGTGGTGTGAGCGGTGGAAATTTAGTTTTTCAAGGAACACCGGAAGGTTTAGTGAATTGTAAAGAATCGCATACTGGATTTTACTTGAAAGAAAAGCTATTTGTAAAATGATACTCGACGCTTATCCTGAATTATCAGGATAATACTTGATACTTTTTAATACGAAACGGTGTTGGTTTTAAAAACCAACACCGTTTTTTTTTAATCTTACTACCCAACCAAAACTTAGTTCTACTTTTCAAAAGTGGTGCAATTCTGATAGAATACAATGTTATTAGGCATTTATGTATTTTGCAGTAATTCTAAATTGCACCAGCTCCTGAGACTCGATATAAATGATTTAATGATGAAATTTTCTACTAAAAGTCATCAAGATTAGACTGAAATCAAAAAAATAAAACGAACTAAAGAAGGTCAAAAAATCAGATGTTTTATTTAATTAAACTCTTAAGTAAACAAGAATGCAACAAATATAGGTTTGGTACTAACATCACGCAACCGACAATCTGTGAACAAGCTCTTTTAGATGGTGAATAATGCATATGGGTGAGGGAAGCATCTTATTATTTCGGTAAATCCAAAGTATTCTAATTGAATTCTAAATAATCCAAGCAAAATATTGGTAAATAACGGATGAAGATTGTTGTATTACTTCAGCATTTATTCGATTTTTGATTCTCAATACTATTTTGGTATTTATTTATTTTTCGGAAAGTCATAAAAAAAGTGGTGCAACTTTGACAGAATAAGCAATACTATTAGGCATTCATGTATTTTGCAGTAATTCTAAATTGCACCAACTTTGGTATTATAAGATGTAAATGATTTAATGATGAAACACTACTACTAAAAGTCATCAAGATTAAATTGAAACTAAAAAAAGAAACTGGACTAAATAAAATTAAAAAACTAGATGTTTTTATTCTCCAGTCAAACTTCTAAGTAAATAAGATAATGCAAATATACACTTGAAACGAATGTGATGCAACCGATAACTTGTGAGCGAAGCCTTTCAGGTGGTGAGATAGGGATATGGCTGAGGGAAGCATTCATAATTTTAATAAATATAGCCGAAAAAAGAGTACATATTTATTTTCGTCATCAAGACTTAGCAAGAAAAATAAAAACTTATAGAGTACAAAGTATTTCCTAAAAAGCATCTAAACCATTGATAATCAAACTAAAAACTCACAAAACGAATTACAAATTTTGTACAATATTAATAATTCGTTTTTTGTTAGGTAGATATTAATAACCATATTTGTAGCGTTAAAACACGGAATAACAAAAATATTCAATAAATATACTTCACACAGACAATACGTCCATTCAAAATATCCTTTGAATGACGAATTTCCTTTTGTTTAAATAAATGATAGATACAATTGAATAATAACGTTTCAAGGTTTCGGAACAGTTTGTCAATTAACTATAAAAATTGTAAATTCAATTGAAAGTCCTACGTTAGAGCGTGAAATAATTCATCCCGATATTTCGGGGTAAATCAATTAATAGTTTATATTCAATTACATAACTTCCTATACAATGAAAAAAACCTTTACACATTTATTTTCCAAATTAGGTTTTGTGGTGCTGCTTCTATTCATGACAAGTAACATACAAGCCCAATTTCAAGTAACGAATACAGCGAATGCAAGTCAACGGCGTAAGCAAGTAGAAAAAATAAATCGGTATTTTTTCTATCAAATTCGTACCCGAGCGCCATTTACCCCCGCACCAAATCAAGTAATTGCCAATCTTTTACTCAGCTTGGGAGACTTCAAT
>CAWVWD010000016.1:0-19771 GCA_963933585.1 uncultured Saprospiraceae bacterium | reverse complement strand
TGGAATCATAAGCCACCAGACCACCATCTTTTAAACCTATCCAAATTATATTTTCATGATCTATAAGAAGAGAAAAAATAGTCGGATTAATCGTGTTTTCATTATTAGAACTCGGTAAGGGAAATTGCTTGAAGTTATAGCCGTCGTATCGGTTCAAACCGTTTTTCGTCCCTGCCCAAATAAAACCTAAGTCATCTTCGATAATTGAATAAACCGTATTATTTGATAAACCTGAACTTGTCGTCAATTTATCGAAACTCAAATCATCAGATTGACTATTTGCACTGTTCCAAATGCAAATAAATAGAAATATAAATAAAGATGATTGTTTAAAAAATGGCATATCGAAGTATTAAAATACGTTGCAATTTTCAAATTATTAGATACTCAAAATTACAAAATCATTTATAATTACAATTATTCATCCTTCCATTTTTAAAAATAGAATTTGTTTTTACAAAACTCCATTAATTATTATAAATCCATTTTCGTATTTTGTCCGCTTTTGAAAAATCATCGTTACGCCAATCATCAATTATTAATATTTAACACTTAAAAATTAATGCGTTTACAAAATTTAGAAATCAAGGGTTTTAAGAGTTTTGCAGATAAAACGATCGTTAATTTCAATAAGAATATTATTGGAGTTGTGGGTCCAAATGGCTGCGGAAAATCGAATATTGTAGATGCAATTCGTTGGGTTTTGGGGGAGCAGAAAAGTAGTCAGCTTCGCTCGGACAAAATGACGAATGTGATTTTTAATGGTACCAAAAAGCGAAAGCAAGGAAATATTGCAGAAGTTTCTTTGACTTTTGATAATGATAAAAATATCCTACCAACGGAATATTCAACCGTTACGATTACTCGACAACTCTACAGAACTGGTGAAAGTGAATATCGAATCAATGGTGTTCCGTGTCGTTTGAAAGATATTAAAACGCTGTTTTTAGATACGGGAATTGGCTCGAATTCTTATGCGATCATTGCGTTGGGAATGGTCGATGATTTATTGGCAGATAGAGAAAATTCTCGCCGCCGATTATTTGAACAAGCCGCCGGGATTTCTAAATATAAATCTCGAAAAAAGGAAACGCTTTTAAAGCTAAAAGGTACAACGACGGATTTAGATCGTGTGGAAGATTTATTATTTGAAATAGATGGCAATTTAAAACGACTAGAACGTCAAGCAAAACGAGCAAAAAAGTATTTTGAAATCAAGGAAAGTTATAAAGAACAAAGTTTGGACTTGACGCTTTTTCAAATTCAAGAACATAAGTCAACTTATAAAACAGTTGAAGCAAAAATAAAGGTTGAGGAGGATAAACTTTTGAAAATCAATGTGTCTGCTACACAATTAGATGCAGATTTAGAAAAGGCAAAAGCCGGAAATATTGACCAAGAAAAGGCTTTAAATGAACGTCAACGTAATCTCAGCCAAACGGTCGGCAATATCCGAAATAAAGAAAATGATAAAAAAATGTTGGCTCAACGTATTCAGTTTATTCAACAAAATCAAACGACTTTAACCACCGATATTACGAATACTAAAACCCAGATTGAGCAAACAGAAATAGATATTGAATATTATCGAGGTGAAGTTAATTCAGAAAAACGAATTGAAGCCGCATTAGAAAATCAATTAGAAAATGTCGAGGAACGATTAGAAGAAACTCGAAATAATCACGGAAACCTAAAGACGGAATTAGACGATTTTATTAATGATCAGCGGCAATTAGAACGTGAAATTTTCAGTATTGAAAAAGAGAAAGCGATTCAAAATGCTCAAATTGGAAATTCAAATCGAGACATTGAACGAACGAATAAGGAAATCGAAGTTCGACAAAAAGATGTAGCAAATTTGGAGGAAAGACGACAGACGCAGGAAGCCCTTCAAATCGAAAAAGAAATATTAATAAATAACTTACAAGAAACTGAAAATCAACGACAAGAACAGCTTAAAGATACCGAAGTTCTAATTGATCATATGCGAGAAGATTTGACGAAAGTCAATCGTCAATTAGATTCAAAAAGTAATGAATATAATTTGATTAAGAGTTTGGTAGATAATTTGGAAGGTTTTCCAGAGTCCATTAAATTTTTGAATAAAAATAAAAATTGGGATAAGCAAGCTCCGTTATTGTCTGATATTTTCTACTGTTCTCCCGAATATCGAGTGGCAATCGAAAATTACCTCGAACCCTATTTATCCTATTATGTCGTTCAGGATTTGGAGGAAGCACTGTCGGCGATTCAGTTATTAGACAAATCCAAAAAAGGTAAAGCAAATTTCTTTTTATTAGATGCTTTTGTGAATCAAAAAGCGGTGGAAGTCGAAATAATTTCAGAAACAACAAAGGCTTTGGACGTTGTGGAGTTAGATGTGAAATATCAAGATTTGGCGAATAATTTATTAGGCCATGTTTTGATAAATAATGCGGCTGATAATATTCAACCGTTGGATTCCGAAAATATGGTGGTTTTATCGAAATCAGGAAAGTTCATCCAAAGACGGTTTTCAATTTCTGGTGGTTCAGTCGGTGTATTTGAGGGAAAAAGAATTGGTAGAAAGAAAAATTTGGAATTATTATCTAAAGAAATCGAAGATTTAAAAATTCAAAAAGAAAAATTTTCGACTCAATTTCAAGAATTACAAACACAACAAAAAATCTTAAAATCAGCAGATAAACAGCATGAAATTCGTAAAGAAACGGAACAATTAAATCGTTTAAAACGAGAAGCTGTCTCGATTCAAACTCGTTTAGAAAATTTTGAAACGTATCTCGAAGAAGCCAAAGTAAAAAAAGAACAAGCCGAAAAACGAATCAAAATTATTCAAGCCAAAATTATTGACTCGGATAATCAGTTGGCAATCAAACAAGCAGAACGTCAACAATTGTCGGATGCAATTGCGAAAAAAGATGGTTCGTATCGGGTTATTGCGGATAAATTAAATAAGGTTTCGCAAGAATATAATCAACAAAATATTGCTTTTATTAAGCAACAAAATAAAATCACCACCCTACAACGAGAACTTAATTTCCGTGAAAAGCAAATCCGTGATTTGAACGTCAAACTCGAAACTTCTGAACGCAGCTTAAAACGTTCCGAAATAGAACTTGAAACTGTCGAGCAAGGTATCAAAGATTTAGATGCAACATTGATTGATTTATATGGCAAAAAATCGGATAATCAAGCATATTTGACCGCTGCCGAAGAAGATTATTATAAATCAAAAGGTGTAATTAATGAATTTGAAGAGCAGATTCGTCAATATAATCGACTAAACCAACAGACACAACAAATAATTTCTAACCTAAAGGACGGTTTCAATGATGTAAAACTAAAACTGACGTCAATTGGTGAACGCTTGAAAATTGAATTTGAGGTTGGAATAAATGACTTGATGAATAAATCTCCAAATCCTGAATTAGATAAAAAACAATTAGAAGAAGCCGTCGAAAAATTACGAAGTCGTTTGAATAGCTACGGTGAAATCAATCCGATGGCAGTCGAAGCGTACGACGAAATGAGCGAACGCCACATTTTCATCAAGGAACAACGGGACGATTTATTGAGTGCAAAACAGACGCTTCTGGATACGATTCAAGAAATTGAAACAAAGGCAACTGCACAGTTTTTGGAAGCATTCAATCAGGTTCGAGATAGTTTCAAAAAGGTATTTCGAACCTTATTTACGGAAGATGATGATTGTGATTTGGTGTTAGAAGACCCAGATAATCCGTTGGAATCGGTCATCAAAATCACTGCAAAACCAAAAGGGAAAAGGCCACAAACCATCAATCAATTATCGGGAGGAGAAAAGACTTTGACAGCTACTGCCCTACTCTTCTCACTGTATTTATTAAAACCTGCACCGTTCTGTATTTTTGATGAAGTCGATGCCCCATTAGATGATGCAAACATTACCAAATTCAATAAAATCATCAAAGAGTTTTCAGCAGATTCTCAATTTATCATCGTCACCCACAACAAGCAAACAATGGCGGCTGTCGATGTCATTTATGGTGTAACGATGGCAGAACAAGGTGTTTCAAGAGTCGTACCAGTTGATTTCCGGACATTAGCCGAACAGATGTAATTTTTACAAAAGTCATCAGGTAACTTACAGTCAAATGTCGTCAACTTAAGGGAAAGAACTAATTTTCAGTAACTCACCTGACGACTTGATGTACTTATAATCGTTTGAATATTGGACATTCGACTCAAAGTTAACTTTTATATTCCCTCGAATATTCAGTGTTTAAATAGTTGAAAAACGTTGAATTTGCTTTTGTATCACATGATAAAGACAGTGCCGTTTGCCATGCGGGATTTTATAAAAAAACGTTATTAAAATACATTGAAGCATCTTTATTAATAATCAATGCGTTTGAGGATCAAGAATTAATAATTAGCATAATTTAGAAGCATAATTTTTATGAAAAAAATAGTTTTCGCAATAGCGATTTTATTGACATTAGGAAGTTTTACGAATACGGAATGGATGCAATTTCGAAATATTGATGGTCGATTTAAAGTATTGACACGAGGAAATATGATAGAAAAAATGGCGACGATTGAAACAGCAATTGGTACGATTGAATCCCATCAGTTTGTGTATCAACCAGCGGAAAAGGAGGAAAACTTGGCATATATTATTATGTATTATGATTTTCCAGAAGGTGGAATGCACTCAGATTCTACGGGATTGGTCAAAGAATTTTTTGATACAACGGTGGAAGAAGCTGTTACAAAATTGCAAGGAATATTGGTGTATCAGAACGATTTGGAGCATCAAGGTTATGCAGCGAGACAATGGCGAGTGAATTATTCGGATAATAAAGTGGCGATTCGCAGCCGTGCATTTATGGTTAAACAACGTTTTTATTTATTACAAACGATTAGTTTAGCCGATGTGGAACAGAATAATGTGAGTGAATATTTTATCAATTCGTTTCGTTTGCTTGGAGAATGAAATGGATTATTCGTTATTTGTTAATAGTTAATAATTTCACGCTTTATCATGATTTTGTCAATTCAATTAACTATTAATAATCAACGTCAAGGCATCAAATAGTTACCCATTTATAGCTTAAGTTTTAATTTTTTTTCGATATTGTGTAAGTTTTAGGCTGATAATCAGCTTTTTAATTAGAATTAATAATCGTTCCAATAATTGTAGATATACGTAAAATACAAGAGAGTACTCCATATAGTTATAATAATAAACCAAAGTAAGATATGAAAGCAGGGATTTTTATAGATGCCTCAAATATTAGCGTAAATGGCGGTTATTCCATGCGTTATGATGTGCTAAAAGAATATTGTTTGCAAGATAATACGCAGTTGTTACGCTTAAATACGTACTTAGCGTATGATTCTGATCGAGCCGAAACGGACTTTGAATATAAAGAAAGACAAGTCGCTTACCATTCTGTCCTGAGAAGTTTCGGATTCAAAGTGATTACGAAAACTATCAAACGATTCGTTACAGAAGAGGGTGAATTTGTCAGTAAAGCGAATGCTGATATTGATTTGGCAGTCGATATGTTATTGCAATCCAATAATTTAGATAAAATATTCTTACTGACAGGCGATAGTGATTTTGAAAAAGTAGTTCAAGCTGTTCAAAATAAAGGTGCGAGAGTTGAGTTAATTGCCTTTAAAAATGTTTCTCGGACGCTAAGTCACGAGGTTGATTTCTTCACTTCTGGCTATTTGATTCCGAATTTAATTCCAATAAAAGACCAGCGATCAAAAGATTGGGGGCGGGAACGTTTCCGAATTCGTGGAACGTGTTACGCACTTCAGGATGGTTTCGGATTTATGCGTTATTACGATTTAGATAATAAGCATCAAGAAATTTTCTTCCATTTCTCCCAATTACCAAGAGGCATTCGTCCTCGTTTGGAAGAGGTTTATGAGTTTACTTTAGCTCAAAACCTTCGTGGTGATGGCTTGATGGCTACAGATATTGAAGTGATTTAATGGTTTTATTAATCATTAATATTACTTACCCTGATTACTCGAGATTAATTAAAAAAATGTCATTCTGAGGTACTTTCACCGTTGGAATGACATTTTTTTATTTAACAAATAAGACAAACTCATCCGGTCTATTAATACGGTAAAAATTCCCTATAAAGAAAGAAATCTATAATCTTGAAAATGCTAAATAAAGAGGCAGTTGATAGAAGATAGCAAAAGGCGTTTTAGCCTTTATTGAAATTCAAAACAGTAAAAAATATAATTATTTACATAAAATCCTTTCCAAAACGTCAAAAATTATTACGAGACATATTAGAATGCTAAATCTTATATGGTTAAAATAATGTACCTAGAAAAGCAGAAATAAATAATCCCATGAGCTCATTCTTAGCAGTAAGTCAAGTTAATAGTGTCGGATAATTTTGGTGGTTAAATCGTGTCGGTTTTAAAAACCGACACGATTTCTACGAGAATAAACTATCAATAACTTTTGAGCAGTTGCACTAGTAACCGATAAACGCTTAATTCTAAAACAAAAAATGGTTAAAAAATAATCTATCGCAGGACATAAATAAATAGGTAATGAATAATCTACACCCTAAACTTATTTATAAATCGCACCTTATTTATTTCCGATTCCCTAATTATAATATATCTTTCGTATTTTTAGAGGTGAATAAAATATAGGTGGTATTGCCGATGCATAAATGTTATTGGCAATTACGCAAATAAAAACTACAATAAATGAACAAAAGCTTGGAACTGATATTTGTACCTATTGATAATAGAGGTGAAGATGATATTATTATTCTTGGGATAAATACTCAAGGGTTCGTTTCATGTGCTAAAATTAAATTACAATAAAACTACGTATTGAAATTACACCAATTCTCTTTATCTAAATTACATATATTATTATTTTGAGGACAACAAACAATAATTATGTGATTAAAAAATGCTAAAAATAAGGATCTTTCATACGTAACGATTGACACCGTTTAGCATTTTAAAATAACGAAAAAACGGATACAGAACAAAATTATATACGACGTTAAGTGTAAGGGAAACAGCAATAAATAAGCTATTAATCCTAACACTCTACTTTTTATCTGACAAGCAACAGACGGGAAAAAATAACTTCGCTATAATCGGTATCTTATTTATTTCCGCTTCCACAACAAACAAAAAGATGAATATTCAAAATATTATAAAAACAAGTTTCAATACTTTATTATCATCCAAAATAAAGAATCGTACAGAGAAAACGATACTCATTATTGCGATATTTAGCTATCTAATTCATCTTCTATTAATTCTACTTAATACTCAAGGATTTATAGAATTAGAACAGAAATTTTTTAAAAATCCAATCGCAGCAATTTATACCCCTTTTTCTTTCATATTAATTTATGAAGTTTATCTACTAATATATTTTTTACCAAAATCAATTACTGTATATATTGGAAAACAATATGAAATAATTACCCTTATCGTAATAAGACGGATTTTTAAGGATATTGCTTATGTCGAACTAACCTCGGATTGGTTTCAAGATAAAAATGATTTACAGTTCACTTTCGATGTTTTAACCTCATTAATCCTTTTTTTCCTGATATTCCTATTTTATAAAAACATTAAAAAGAAGGATTATCAATTAATTGATATATCCAATGATGAAAATTCAAACATTAAGAAATTTATACTTCTAAAACAGTTTTTAGCTACCATTCTGGTTCCAGTTTTAGTAATTTTAGCTTTCTATACGCTTATAAATTGGGGTTTAATCGCCATTAGTAATCACGCAAGTGGAATTATGGAATTTAAGAAAATAAACAATATTTTCTTTGATGAATTCTTTTCTGTATTAATAATTATTGACGTATTACTACTCCTTTTTTCTTTCTTTTACTCCGATAAATTTCATAAGATTATCAGGAATTCAGGATTTGTAATCTCTACAATATTAATCAAAGTCTCTTTTTTATCTAGTGGAATAGTCAATAATGTTCTTATAATTAGTGCGGTTCTCTTTGGTTATATCATTTTAATCATTCATAATTTATATGAAGAGAATATTACACATAACAAAATAAAAGACGATAAAACGCCCTAATGCAACTGCTCAAAAGTTATTGATAGTTTATTCTCGTAGAAACCGTGTCGGTTTTAAAAACCGACACGGTTTAACTATCAAGGATTTCTGAACGAATGCCCTAAACAATCGGCTTTACGACCCTAAAATAATTGATTTTAAGTGTGGTACATATAAAAATATTAAAAATATTAAAAATTAATCTATGCAAGATTTATTCAGTTTACAGCGTAAAGTGAACCTTTATAAAGAAGTATTGGCGAATACTCAAAATTATCGCAAAGAATGGAAATTAAATCTTCGAAACAATATTATTAATACTCTAAATGTCATCATAAAAGAAACCGGCTTAGAAGCGAGTATTACGACAAAAGTAGCGATAGATAACTTGGAGGCAATTATCTTTTCTTTGGGTGATATGGGAAGCGGATTGACGCAGCAAGTTGGGACACAATTAACGAGAGAATTAGTCAAACAGAACGGAACATTGATTTATCAGCAATTATTTAATGGGAAAATAATTGTCTTGATTCAATATCCAATGATTGAAAATTACGGAGAACCTCGTCCACCAAAAACAGTTGCGATTTATCGTCCTGAAGAATTGAAAGAACCGTTTTTTGTTCGTCATGTAGAAAATTTCATCAAAGAAATTACGGATTGGGAAGATTATGATGATGACGAACCAAATAATAAAATTGGGTTTAAAATGAATTTTGAAAATCAATAAATTGGGAATTTGCTAATTGGTTGATTCGTAATAAGATAAGTATTAAAATACTTTCTCTAATCAACCAATTAATTGACTGATTAATTAAAAACTTACCGTCAAAATCGCAATTCCTAAACCAACCAAAACGGCGATTAATTTATTCGTTGGAATTTTATGGTTCGTATCAGTTTCAAATAAAATCGTCGTTGCAATATGTAAAAACGAACCGATGACAATCGCCATAATAGCCGAACGAATATCTGGAGAAAGTAAACCTTGACTATCCAAATATCCTCCGATTGCAGCAGCTAAAGGCGACATTGAGCCAAAAATCACTAAATATAATAAAACAGTTTTATCCTTGAACCCTGATAATAGCAGCAAAATTCCAAGTGCGAAAGCAGCAGGAATTTTATGCAAAATGATTCCAAAAAGTAGGTGATACGGATACGCTTCGTCTGAGCCAACACCTGCCAAATCAGTGTGGTCATGATTATGATTATGATCATGTATATGTTCCACAATACCCAGGGGCAAACCTTCTATAAAAGCGTGTAAGCATAAACCCAACATTATCGCAAATGCTGCTGAAGATTTCGCATCGTGTAAAGCGTGAATATGTCCGTGTTCTACACCTCGTGACAACTGTTCCAACATCAACTGAATGAAGAAACCGAGTAAGATAAACAAACCAGTATATTTCCCTTCTGCGTAAGTTTCCGGAACAAGGTGTAAAAAGGTGATTCCCAAGATATAAGCACCACTAAATGAAAGTAGTAATTGAATAAGGTTTTTATTATTTTGACGTAAATAAAATGCCAAACCGCCACCAACCAAAACAGATGAAAATAAAAGTAATTGTATAAGACCCATTAATTAATTATTAATAAAGTAATTAATAAAATGTTTGTATCTACAGACCTATGAGCTTTTAAAAACCCTATAAATTTTAAACGTAAATCATCAAACAAATGATAAATCGATATATTTCCGACAAAATTTTGCCATCAAAATACCAATAAAAGTACCAAGCATTCCACCACAAATCACATCCAAAGGATAATGAACACCAACATAAACTTGAGCATAACTAATAATTCCTGCCCAAAAAATCGCTAAAGTCCAAATCCATCGTCGTTTTTTACCAAAAAGAAAAGCAAGAAAAATTGCAATCCCAAAATGATTCGTCGCATGAGAAGATGTAAAACTTTTGCCGGGTCCACAGCGAATTAGCGTCCGAACAGAAGCATTTATATGTTCATTGTTGCAAGGCCTCTCTCGCTTCACCAATGGCTTGAATAATTTGCTGCTTGAGAAATCTGTAATTCCAACCGTCACCAAAATACAAAGCACAATCCAAAGACCTTTTCGCTTAAAGTTCAGCAAAAAAAAGGAGACTAAAAATAAATATAATGGTGCCCAAAATACTTTATTTCGAAAAAGTGGCAGCAAAACATCCAATAATGGATGTGTCCAAACCCTATTTATTTTAAAAAACAATTCTATATCTAAATCTATCAAAGTTATTTATTTTCAATTATTCAGATCGTTTCTAATTAAAAAACAAGCGACTTCCGTCAATTTAATCCCGAATAATTCGAAATAATCTTTTTAATTAGAATTCTGCTGCCCAAAGGAAACTACAATCTTCACCCGAATGACGGACTTTTTTAAATTTCGGGCTGGTAATCACACCTTATTTCTTCGCCACAATTATCATTCGTTCAGAATTCATTTCATCGAATGCTTCTAATTGATAATTACCGAAAGTATTTTCAATCCCTAAACCACTTTTCGTAATCATATTTAACAATTCATCCTTTGAAAACCCTCGAACTCGTTCCTCAAAACTCCAGTCGCTTCCGTCTGCTTGAAAAGAAATTTGTTTGATAATAAAACCATCTTTAATAAAGCGTTTGATATTAAATGTAATGCCATCAATCACTTTCTGTTCCAATGGAATCAAGCCTTTTCTAACATATTCTACATTCAAAAAGTCAATTACAAAAGTACCATTCGGTTGTAATGCTTCTGAAATATTATTCAATGTTTTTTGATGATCTGCATTATTGTCGAAGAAACCAAAACTGGTAAAAAGATTAAAAATATAATCGAATTTTCTACCATTAAAAGGAGCACGCATATCATGCGTAAAAAACTTTAATCGCTGTTCTTCAAACTGTTGTGCAAACGAAATGCTTTCTTTTGATAAATCAATTCCAATAACTTCAAAACCTTTATTGAACAAATAAACAGAATGACGACCTCGTCCACAAGCTAAATCCAATATTGCAGAGTCCTTCGAAGGATTTAGCAAATTTACTAGATTATCCATGAAAAAATGTGCTTCATCATCATTCCGATGCTTATATAATGTATGATAATACGATGTATCAAACCAAGATGCAAACCAAGGTGTACTCACTACTTTTTCTGATTTTAATATCATGGTTTTATTTTTGAATTTACCATAGAATATTAGACGTTTCTCCGCGTTTTCATTGCTTCGCAATTTTTAAATTTTCTTGATATTCTCGTAAGAAAATATTAGAAAAACGCTATAGAAGTCCTAAAACTCTGCGGTAAAAAAGTCGTCCGAGCGCCAAATACATAAAAAATACATACATCCGTATGTATCTACATATCGTTTAAAATCGTCAAAACGTTCAAACCCGTAACTCGTAATTCGTTTATTTTTTATACATTTTCAATTTCACTAAACCTAACCTTTGGAAAAAATGTCCGATAGAAACTCTCAGAACACCGATTCCATATTTTGTACTTCGCTGAAAATTAATGGAAGAAGCTTCCTCAAAATACTTTGTTGGGCAAGTCACTTCACCAATTCTGAACTTCGCGTAAATGATTTGCGAAAGCATTTCATTATCAAAAATAAAATCATCATCATTTTGGTTGAAATTAATACCCTCCAAAACTTCCCGACTAAAAGCACGGTAACCAGTGTGATATTCAGATAGTTTATGATTCACCAAAATATTTTGAGTCAATGTCAGAAAACGATTAGCGATATATTTATAAATAGGCATTCCACCTTTTAATGCACCATTTCCCAAAATCCGAGAACCTAAAACTACATCATATAAATCATTTCCAATTATTGAAACCATTGCAGGAATTAACATCGGCGTATATTGATAATCTGGATGAAGCATAATAATAATATCACCTCCTAAATCTAAAGCTTTATTATATAGCGACTTTTGATTTCCACCATAACCTTTATTCCTATCATGCTGGATGATATGCTTGATATTCAATCGTCTACCAATTTCTACCGTTTCATCCGGACTTGCATCATCACACAAGATGACTTCATCTACGATGTCAAAAGGAATTTCATTATATGTCTTTTCTAAAGTTTTAGCTGCTTTATAAGCTGGCAATACAACGACTACTTTTTTATTATTAAACATTTTTTTATCGGTTCGTGATTTGTAAAAGAAGTCCGCAAGTGAATTATTCCGGAATTTTACCAAGATTTAATACCCATTTCGTGGGTTTTAACTTGCGTACTTAATGACAACTTCGCTTAATTTTTTTTGTGATTGTCTTAATTCTATCAATAAAATCTCGTCTTTACTTATAAAACGATAACTTTGCAGCCGCAAAATTAGTAAAATGTAGCATTTTGAACTACGAATTATAAACTATAAATAATAAATTAGAAATTAGAAATTGGAAATTAGGAATCATAACGGACAATAACAAAATGTAAGCATTTCGTTATCAACGATTTAGATTAAAAAAAAGTGGTAAATACTTCATTTTTTATTCATTATCTATAATTCCTAATTCCACAACTTATTCCGAAACTAAGGATTCCTAATTTATAATTTATAATTATCCTTTATTAATGAAGATCCTCCAACTGTGTAAAAAATTTCCTTATCCACTCAAAGATGGTGAATCCGTTGCGGTAACTTTTTTGGCGAAAGCCCTAAATGAATTAGGCTGTGAAGTCACGCTTTTAGCAATGAATACGTCGAAACATTATTTGGATTTAGAAACTTTACCGAAAAGTTTTAATCATTATAAAGCGATTCACACGGTTGATATTGACAATAGACTAAAACCTGCGGAAGCATTTAAAGCATTGATAAAAGGCGAAAATTACTTTTTAACTCGTTTTGAATCTGCTGAATATGCTGAAAAAATCAGGAAATTATTAAAGGAAGAAAAGTTTGACATTATTCAGTTTGAAACATTGCAAACTTTGATTTATGCTCAGGAAGATATTTTTGGCGAAAGCCAAGCAAAATTAGTGTTGCGTTCGCATAATGTGGAACACGAAATTTGGGAACGCATGGTCAAAAACTCAAAATTCGGTTTAAAGAAATGGTATTTAAATCGTTTGACGAAACAATTGAAAAAGTTTGAATTATCGTCGATTAATGAAGTCGATAGTTTGGTGGCGATTACGCAGAGAGATATGGATTATCTTCGAAAGTCAGGGTTTTCGGGCGTTGGTCATATTACACCGATTGGTTTGGAAACGTCACATTATACGGCGGATTGGTCGAGTTTTGATAAAAAGCCTTCGCTGAGTTTTATCGGTTCTTTGGATTGGATGCCTAATTTAGAAGGTGTGCAGTGGTTTTTGAAAAATGTGATGCCGAATTTGAATGGAATTGAATTACATTTGGCAGGAAGAAATACGCCGAAAGAATTATTAGAAATGAAAATTCCAAATATTGTTATTCATGGAGAAGTAGAAAGTTCGGTTAGCTTCATTAATACACATTCGCTGATGATTGTACCGCTTTTTTCGGGAAGTGGAATGCGAGTGAAAATATTGGAAGGTTTGGCTCTCGGGCGAGTAATACTCACGACTTCAATTGGTGCCGAAGGAATTCATGCGAAAGATGGCGAACATTTATTTATCGTGGATTCAGCAGCGGATTTTATTGCTAAA
This sequence comes from uncultured Saprospiraceae bacterium, assembly GCA_963933585.1. Taxonomy (GTDB): domain Bacteria; phylum Bacteroidota; class Bacteroidia; order Chitinophagales; family Saprospiraceae; genus CAWVWD01. The sequence continues at coordinate 6,046 of CAWVWD010000016.1, read as the reverse complement.
ATAAATTTCTGTATCAATAATCCGGAACGATTAAAGATAATTAGTGAAAATGCAAAACGTTTTGTAACGGCACATTTTGATAATTTAAAAATCGCAGCAGCGTTAAAAGAACATTACGTTGGATTGTGTTGATGTATTCGATATGGTATAAAAAGTGTGAATACAACCCTATACAGTTTTGAAATATTATAGGTTTTAAACGTAAGTCAATAAATCACCAAAAAAACGGTATCAAAGTTTTATGAAAGAGTTGAATGGTACACAAAAAAAAGATAATATAAGTATACAGCCTATTGCGGGAGGTGCGGGCGGGAAGTCGGTATCAAAGCCAAAGCTAATGATACTAACTTCGAGGTTCCCTTATCCTCTTGAGAAAGGCGATAAATTGAGAATTTTTCATCAAATGAAAGCTTTATCAAAAGATTTTGAGATTATTCTTTGTTCTATTACTGATGCTCCGATTTTCATACATGATTACTTGATTGTTAAAGTATATTGTTCTCGGATTTATACTTTTCATCGTTCGAATATTAGAATTGCTAAAAATCTTGTTCGAGCATTTTTTAATGGTTTACCATTACAAATTGGTTATTTTTTCGACAAATCGATTCAGGAAGAAATTCATTCCGTTGTAGCAAAAGAAAAACCTGACCATATTTTTTGTCAATTAATTCGTACCGCAGAATATGTTCGAGATTTGGATGTTCCGATGACATTGGACTATATGGATACGTTTTCGATTGGTGCAAAACGGTGGGCAAAACACGCAAAAGCGATTTTGCAACCAATTCTGAGAAGAGAGGCTAATAAATTAGCGGAGTATGAAGGTAAGGTCTTTAATGATTTTGATTTCCACACTATCATTTCAGAACAAGATAAAGATTTCTTACAAACACCTGATAATAAGCGAATTAAAGTTATTCCAAATGGTGTAGATACTTCTTTCTTTAAGCCGATGCCGGAAATTGAGAAAGTACATGATATTGCATTTATTGGAAATATGGGTTATGTGCCGAATGTGGAAGGAGCGAGGTATTTGGTACAAGAGATTTTACCAAAATTGATAAAGAAAAATCCTAATATTAAAATTTTGATTGCCGGTGCAAGACCAACCGCTTTAGTTCAGAGTTTTTCAAGTAAAAATGTGACGGTTACCGGCTGGGTTGAAGATATTCGAATTGCTTATGCTTCTGCAAAAGTTTTTGTCGCTCCGCTTTTTTTGGGAAGTGGTCAACAGAATAAGATTTTGGAAGCGATGTCTATGGAAGTGCCTTGCATTACCTCGACTTTGGTGAATAATGCAATTGGTGCAGCAGATAATGAAGAAATTGTGTTGGCTGATGATAGAGATGCTTTTGTAAATAGAATTGAAGAATTATTAGCGAATACGAATGAAATAAAACGAATTGGAACCGCAGGAAAAGAGTTTGTAAGAAATAATTATAGTTGGGAATATTATGTCAAGCCATTGAAAGAGTGTTTTAAACTGGTGACTAATGATTCGTAAAATCTTGACAGATTTTTGAAATCTATCAGGATTGGAATAATCCAACAACTAAATAATAAGAAGAATGTTATTCAGGAAAGGTTTTAGACCTTTTGTTTATTATATAATAATTGTGATTGGGAATAGAGATTTTTTTATGTATTTAAACTGAAATCTTAAAATCTAAAAGCAAATCAAAACACTAACAACTTTGGAATATCAATTAAATACAATCGAAGAGGCAATTGAGGATATTAAAGCTGGAAAAATCCTTATCGTAGTAGATGATGAAGATCGTGAAAACGAGGGTGACTTTATCTGTGCTGCAGAAATTATTACGCCAGAAATTATCAATTTCATGGCAACTCATGGTCGAGGTTTGATTTGTACCCCTTTGACGGAAGAGCGTTGTGACGAATTGGAATTATATCCAATGGTAACAAATAACACAGCGATGCATGAAACTGGTTTTACGGTTTCAATTGATTATTTGAAAGAAGGTTGTACAACTGGAATTTCAGCTTATGATCGTTCGACAGGAATTAAAGCTTTAATTCATCCAGATACAAAATCAGCAGATTATGCTCGTCCCGGACATATTTTCCCGCTTCGTGCGAAAAAAGGTGGTGTTTTGCGTAGAACTGGTCACACAGAAGCAGCTATCGATTTAGCGGCTTTGGCAGGTTATTCTCCAGCTGGTGTTTTGGTGGAAATCTTGAATGAAGATGGAACGATGGCTCGTTTACCAGATTTGATATTGATTGGTAAAAAACATGGTTTAAAAATCATTTCTATCAAGGATTTGGTAAAATACCGAATGGAACACGAACGCATTATCGAGCGTGAAGTGAAGGTAGGAATGCCGACAAAATATGGCGATTTTGAGTTAATCGCTTATAAGCAAACGACAACAGACGAGGTACACTTAGCACTTAAAAAAGGAGATTGGGAGAAAGATGAGCCAATTTTGGTTCGGGTTCATTCTTCTTGTGAAACCGGTGATATTTTGGGTTCACTTCGTTGTGACTGTGGCGATCAATTGCATGAAGCAATGGAAAAAGTGGAAGCCGCAGGAAAAGGTTTGGTAATTTACATGCGTCAAGAAGGTCGTGGGATTGGATTGTTAAATAAGCTGAAAGCTTATAAATTACAAGAAGAAGGTTACGACACGGTAGAGGCAAATGTGAAATTAGGTTTCCAAATGGATGAAAGAGATTACGGTGTTGGTGCTCAAATCTTAAATGATTTAGGCGTTTCCAAAATCCGTTTAATGACCAACAATCCAAAAAAACGTATCGGTTTAATCGGTTACGGTTTGGAAATAGTTGAGAATGTCGCTCTTGAAATCGAGCCAAATTGTCACAATGAAAAATACTTGATTACAAAACGAGATAAAATGGGACACGAAATTTTGAAATAAAGAAACCCATTTAAAAGTGTTTTGGTATAGAGGTGTAAAGGTTTATCACAATAAACGTAAATACCTCTATACTGTGAACATTCAGGTTATCATTTTTTTGCAATTCGGCATTTAAGGCCTTCCTCCCGCTGACCGGTACATTCGCACAGCAGGTTTATAGAAGAGACTTTCTATTAATACAACTCACTTACGTAACCCAATAAATTATTCATCCAGTAAGATTCATAATTTGAAACCCGAATTCGACTTTCAGGATAATCACCCATTCTGACAATAATTAAATTTTTATCTGGACGAACAAAAATAAACTGATTCAAAATACCTTCCGCTCGATACGCTTTCCCGTAATCTTGAAACCAATGAATATTTCCTTTACTACTCATTTTAGTCGTTTGAAGATTCGCATTTTTGTATTCAACAGCTTTTAAAGAATCCGTGAAAATTTTCGTAACGACTGACGCCCACCATTGATTTTTATAACCGTTTTGGTATAAATTTTCAAAATCTGTCGTCGTTTGAACCCAATCTTTTGAAATCACTTGTGTACCGTTCCAATTTCCTTGATTTAAAAATAAACGACCTAGTTTGGCAAAATCAATCGGTGCCGCATTTAAAGCAGCGAAAGCTTTAACGGTCTCTCTCTTTTTAGAATCTACACTCCAACTCGCATCGTACTTCATTCCCAGCGGTTGCCAAATCTTCTCTACGATATAATCTTGAATTTTCTTTCCAGTCGCTCGTTCTACGACCATCGCCAAAACCTGTGTATTAATACTTTGGTAATTAAACGCGCCACGAGGAAAACCAATTTCGGCATTAAAGATTTCCTTTTCTAAATTAGTGCCGTAATACATTCGAACCATTGGCGTAAACATATTTACACCGCCATAGTTCTCTCCGTTATCCAATCCCGAAGCCATATCCAAACAATCTTGAATCGTTATTTTTTGGTACAATTCGCCCTTTTCTAACCATTCTGGAATGTAACTCGTAATTGGTTCACTTGTATTTTTAATAAAACCTTCGTCTATTGCAATTCCAACCAACGTACTAACAAATGACTTTGCAACCGAAAAAGATGGAATTTTAGAATTCGGTTGATAATCGTCCCAATAATTTTCATACAAAACCGAGTCATTACGAATTACGATGAATGCAACCGTATTTGTATTTCTCAATAAAGTATCTAATCGGCACGCATTATTCGGTTCGACTTCAAACGTTTTGGTAAATTCAAAGGGTTCAGCACTCTTTTTCAACTCAACAGATGGAAACTTATTCACATCATCTAAGTCCGCATACCACCAACGCAAACCTCGGAAAGCATGGCAAGACGTGAAAATAATGACAATTGTAAAAGTTAAAATAATTCGGAGCGTAATTTTTATATTTTTCATGTTTTTATGATAAATCGTTTAAAAATGGAAAAAAGATTAGATATAAGGTTTAAATGTATCAAATATCATATTCAAGATGTATTTTTGCATCAAATTATTCTGGGTTCTTTATAAATTTGCGTATTCGAACCCTCTCTCAATCCCTCCCTCAAAAGGAGGAAAGCCAGACGAAGGTATTCAATTTTTTTTCTAAATTGTGGCCTCCCGTCTGGCTCCTTTCCTTTTTAAGGGAAAGGTTGTGGGAAGGATTCAAACGAATGAGTGACTTTTTATAATTTCATCAAAAGTCATGTAAAATAATATAGAATCATATTTAGTAAACAAGAATTTTAATCTAATTAAAATTACATGGAAACCATTTTCAAAAGTCCGCTATCGAAGCGAGTATTGAACATGAAAGAGTCCGCTACAATCAAAATGGCTCAATTAGCTCGTGACTTGAAGGCAAAAGGAAACGACATTATTAGTTTAAGTTTGGGTGAACCTGATTTTGATACACCTGAACACATCAAAGAAGCTGCGAAACAGGCTTTGGATGATGGTTACACAAAATATACACCTGTTCCAGGTTTGGTTGAATTGCGTCAAGCAATCGTAACTAAATTCAAAAGAGACAATGATTTAGATTTCTCTGCGAACCAAATCGCTGTTTCGAATGGGGCAAAACAATCTATTTATAATTTAGCATTCACACTATTAGATGAAGGTGATGAAGCTATCGTTTTAGCACCTTACTGGGTAAGTTACCAAGCGATTATCAAATTAGCAGGTGGCGTTCCAGTTCCTGTTTCAGCCGGCATCGACAAAGATTTCAAAGTAACTGCGGAGCAAGTTCGTGCGGCGATTACACCTCGCACCAAGTTCATGATTTTCTCTTCGCCTTGTAATCCAACGGGTTCTGTTTATACTCGAGAAGAATTAGAAGGTATCGCAAGTGTTATCGCTGAACATGATCATGTGATGATTATTTCAGATGAAATCTATGAATATATTAACTTCGGAGAAAAGCACGTTAGTATCGGAAGCATCGAAAGTGTGAAAGATAGAACGGTTACGGTTAATGGCTTTGCGAAAGGTTTTGCAATGACTGGATGGCGTTTGGGTTATATCGGTGGACCTTTGGACATCGTGAAAGCTTGTAGTAAGTTACAAAGTCAAGTTACTTCTGGTGCAAATGCTTTCGCTCAAAAAGCGGCTGCTTATGCTTTGGAAGCAGACTTAAAACCAACTTATGAAATGCGGGACGAATTCGAAAGACGTCGTGACATCGTGATTGGTTTATTAAAAGAAGTTCCAGGATTGAAAATCAATCATCCAAAAGGTGCTTTCTATGTTTTTCCGGATTGTAGTGCGTATTTCGGTAAATCAACCGGTGAGATAATGATTAATAACTCGACTGAATTCTGTGAGTATTTATTATTACACGCTCACGTTGCAACCGTTTCAGGAACTGCTTTTGGTGCGGATGATTGTTTCCGTATTTCTTATGCGGCTTCCGAAAAAGATTTGCGTGAAGCAATTCGTAGAATTGGAGAAGCTTTGGGGAAATTGAGTTAGAAAACGGGTTACGGGTTTCGAGTTGCGGGTTTGACCGTTTTTGAGACTTTGAACGTATTTTATAAATTGAAAAGCCATTGGACACTCTGTCCAATGGCTTTTTTGATTTTCATGTGTCATCCTGAATTTATTAAGGGCAAACGCACCAAATTATTTCGTTTTACGAATTAATTTAATTTATTATTT
>CAWVWD010000015.1:0-19865 GCA_963933585.1 uncultured Saprospiraceae bacterium | reverse complement strand
TTGATAATAATTAGTAGCTGATAGTAAGTACCAACTACTAACTACAGACATGCTTATAAGGAGTCTATTCTCACGAATTCACGAAGGAAATGAAGGAAAGAATTACGAGCTTCTTGAGCGGCGACAACTGATTCTTTATGTAAATTATACAATTTTTTATGTTCCTCATTTGCTTTATTACTCACAAAAATCAAAGTGTCTTGGTCAAATTTAATATTCGTATGAGCAACTAGCTCAATTTCTCCCGTATTTAATTTTTCCATTGCGGTACTTAAATTAATTTTTCTATCAGCATCAAGAACGTGTTTTACTTCGCCTGTAAGCGTTGTTACTTCTACGGTAGCTAAGTCTGTTGCTGCTGCTTCTAATGATTTTAGAGCTTTCTTCACGACATTTTGTAAACTATTATCAGCCATATTTTATATTTTTGGTTATATTAATTATTCTGTAAAATAAGCATTGTTTTGCTGTTTTCAAAATTTAGTTTTAGAAATGATAGGAAAAAATTAAAGTTGATTTTTTTTTTAAAATATCGTAAAATAATACGTTTTGACTTAGATAAAAGTTGATGAATTTTGGGGTTATCAGCGTTTTGGCTAGTATTTTACCTTAGGATTATATCAATATTGATAGCCTTATAAAACGATATTGAAAGTCAAAAAAAAGCAAAAAAAAGGTATTCGCCATATTAATTAAAATGTAAGGAATACCCTTTTTTTGGAGTTAACGATTAATAAGTAATCATTAAATTATACGGTCATAATATCTCTTTCTTTCGCTGCAACTAAAGCACCTTCTTTCGCATAAAAGGCTTTCATTAAATCTTCAATTTGGGTTTCGGCACGTTTTCCAGCATCTTCTGGGTAACCATCTTTTACCTCTTTCTTGATTTCTTCCATTGCATCACGTCTTGCACTTCGGATACTTACCTTTGCTTTTTCGCCCATTGCACCGGCTTGTTTTGCCAATTCTTTACGACGGTTTTCAGTCATTGGAGGTAAATTAATACGGATGATTTGACCATCATTTTGAGGTGTAATACCTATGTTTTCTGCAAAAATTGCTTTTTCAATCGCACCTAAATTTGACTTTTCCCAAGGTTCGACTATTAAAGTACGACCATCTGCCACGTTCACATTTGCTACTTGACTAATCGGCGTCTGTGAGCCATAATAGTCTATTCTAATGTCTTGTAATAAGGATGGAGAAGCCTTTCCCGACCTAATCTTTGAAAGTTCGTGATTAAGGTGATCAATAGAAGCACTCATTGATTCTTGTGCTGTTTCGATTATAAAATCAATATCTTCTTGCATAACTGTGTGTTTGAATAATTTCTAAATAATATTGTAATCGTTTATGATTTCATTACTAAGTAGTAAGTCAAGTTAATAGTGTCGAGTAAATTTTGTATTAAAATTTGTCGAAAACGAGGCAAAAATTCCTTTGCATAGCTATAGTTATGAAAATAAATTTTAACGAAGTTATCGGCAATATTTTGTCAAAAAATACCGACATGATTAACTTGACTTACGACTAAGTACCCAGACTTATTTATTCTATACTTAAAATATGATTTTAGATTCATACTTTATTGATAATAAAACCTCCCCGTTTTTAGAAATCTGTCAGGTCTTTACGAATAAATTTGTCTGGATACTTCTACTGTTTCATTTTTTATGAGTAACTCTTTAATGTTATCCAATAAAACAACTCAGCAATTTATTTATTGAACGCTATTTTCAACCAATGTACCTACTTTCTCTCCATTAATAATCTTCGTTAAATTCTCTGGATTATTAATATCAAAAACAATAATTGGAACATTATTTTCTTGACAAAGTGCAAAAGCAGTCATGTCCATTACTTTCAAACCCTCCTTGATAACTCGATCAAAAGAAATAATATTGTAACGAACTGCATTTGGATCTTTTTCAGGATCGGCATTATAAATACCATCTACACGAGTTCCTTTTAAGATAACGTCGGCATTAATTTCAGTTGCTCTTAAGGCTGCAGCAGAATCCGTTGTGAAATATGGATTTCCTGTTCCACCACTAAAAATAACGACTCGTCCTTTCTCTAAATGACGAACTGCTCGGCGACGAATATAAGGTTCTGCAATCTGAGGCATTGGAATCGCTGAAATTAAACGAGTATACACGTCATGTTGTTCCAATGCACTTTGGATTGCCATTCCGTTCATAACAGTTGCTAACATGCCCATATAATCACCTTGAACACGAGGAATTCCTGAATCTTTGGCTTGCAATCCACGGAAAATATTCCCACCTCCAATCACGACGGCTACTTCAATTCCTGCTTCAACCAACTTACGAATCTCTTTCGCATAATGATTAAGCATCTTGGGAGAAATTCCAAATTCTTGTTCGCCCATAAGTGATTCTCCACTTAGTTTGAGCATAACTCTCTTGTAACGAGGTGCTGACATTGCTTTATTTTAAATATGGAGATTTGAATAGTTTTTTACCATCCAAATATCCAAATGTGAGTAGTCGATCTATTCACGCAAAGATAAACCCATTTTTTTTAGAATAAAAGTAAGCCTTTGAAATTTCATCATAGCATCAAATGTCAATTTCCAAATAAACTGGACAATGATCAGAATGAACAACATCCGTCAATTGATGACACGCCTTTATTTTATCTTTTAAGTGCACGGAAACGGATTGATAATCAATCCGCCAACCTCTGTTAGAACTTCGATTACTTCGGCGATATGACCACCACGAATATTCCTCTTTTTCAGGGTTGATGAACCGAAATGCATCTACAAAACCATCCTCAAACCAAGCCGTCAACCATTCTCTTTCTACTGGTAAGAATCCGGATGATTTAGGAGCTTTGTCAGGATTATAAACATCAATCGGATGATTTGCTACATTATAATCGCCCATAATGATAAGATTCGGACGAGTTTTTCGCAACTCATTTATCCAAGAATGAATATCTGTCAAAAACTTCATCTTTATTGCTTGACGTGCATCTCCTGAACTTCCGGATGGAAAATAAATACACAATACGGTTAAATCACCATAATCTGCTCGAATTACCCGACCTTCATAATCGTATAACTCAAAACCACAACCGACCTCTACCTTATCAGGTTCTATTTTTGATAAAATACCAACGCCGCTATAACCTTTTTTTTGAGCAGAATACCAATAGGTTTTATATCCGATTTCCTCGAATAGTTCTTTCGGAATATCTGTTTCCCAAGCCTTCGTTTCTTGAATACCAACAAAATCAAAATCGTTTTCTGCGATCCAATCGACCAAACCTTTTTTTACTGCAGCACGAATGCCATTCAAGTTGTATGAAATTAGTTTCATTTGTTATTTTTTATTTAACCATTACTAAATGTAAAGATAAAAATTGGTAGAAAGTAGATGGCATAGCGTAAAAGGATTTTTTTAAAGTTAAAAATGAAATGGATAAGTCGGACATCTTTTTTTCGGAATAATAGCAATCAAGCCATGAAAGAATAAAGCAATATAATCAAGCCTCATCACGTTTCGTAAGTTGAAAACTTTATCATAATAAAATCAAAAATCGCCTATCGCTAATATTTACATTAAAACGAATTCTATAAATTCTATTAAAATGCCTTATTATTGGCATATTTTTCTAAAATAACTACTGTAAATATTATAAGCTGATGATAATTTCATTAAGTATCAAGACTATAAAAAAATTACTTTTTATACTTCTATTAGGCATTTCCGCCACAATGGTTCATGCACAAGATTGGGAGGCTGGAGGATGGATTGGAACATCACACTACTTTGGTGATTTGAATCCTGATTATGATTTGAGCAATCCAGAAATCGCTGCTGGTGTCATTTTTCGATATAATTTCAACAAGCGTTTAGCTTTGAAATTCGGTGGAAACTACGGAAGTATCGTTGGCAATGATGCTTTTTCAGACGATATTTTCCAACGAAATCGTAACTTAAGTTTTCGCTCGGATATTATCGAAGGAAATCTAAATTTTGAATTTAACTTCCTTACGTACGAACACGGAAGCAAAAATAATAGATTCACGCCTTATGCCTTTGTTGGTGTTTCCTTATTCGATTTCAATCCGGAAGCACAGCTTAATGGTGAATGGAACGAATTGCAACCTTTAGGAACTGAAGGACAATTTAGAGGCGAAGAATATGCATTGACGCAAGTCGCTTTGAATTATGGATTCGGTCTAAAAGCAGATGTCACATTTGATTGGAGCATCAATATTTTCATCAGTTCTCGTCGGTTGTTTACCGATTATTTGGATGATGTGAGTACGAGTTATCCTGATAAAGACGATTTGGAAGAAATCCGAGAAGAACTTTCTATCCTGTATTCTGATAGAACATTAAATAATAGCGGAACAATTGGCTACCAAAGAGGAAATTCTCAAAGCAACGATTCTTACGCTTTCTTCGGAATCGGTTTAGTTTATAATTTTGCGCGTATTAATTGTCCAACTTGGCTTTAAAAAACGGCGGGCGGATATTCGCTTCGCTCACTTAACGGAATAATCGAACGATAATAAAAAAGTTGATTTGGAAATTATTCTAAATCAACTTTTTTGTTTTAAATAAACGATAAAGGTCGTATGCTATTGTCATCAGGGGAGGAGCGAGCGGTCCATCTATCGTTTATCATATTGGTGCAAATTCAAGGATTCGACGATATTGATTAGCTTGTAAGCGTATCGTTTGTCGGTTGCATAACCCGCTTTTTTTAGACCGTGAGCCCAACCTTTATAATCCTTTTTCCCTAACTTTAATAAGTGTTTGTAACGGTCACGTTGTAAAAATAAAGAATGTGTTCGGAAACTTTCCCAAACGCTTTTGTGCATTCTAAAAAAGTCTTTGTGCGTATCATCTGTATAGTTTTTGCAATGTCCTTTTTTGCAAGAACGGGAGAAACATTTGATGCCAAAATGATTGTTCGCATCTACGGCCAAACGGCTACCTCCAGCATTTGATTCCAAAAGTCCTTGAGCCAAAGTGATACTTGCCGGAATGCCGTATTCTTTCATTTCTTGAACAGCAACTGGAGCGTAACGCTTTATATAACTCTTGACAATCCTGTTTTTTTCTGCTACAATATTCGGATCTACATTATGACGTTTCGCATAAGTTGGATTCAAAATAAAACCTAAGTTAGAGAATGATTGTGCTTTATTATCCACTTTTGGTTTCTCTACAGGTTTTGAAGCTTTAGTTTTTGGAGTTTTTTTCGCTGTATTTGTCGTTTCTCCCATCACAACTTCTCCCAAAATTTCTTTATCTGGTTTCTCTGGAAGGCTTGTTGCCAATGCTATCGGTTGCATCACAGAAGTGATGTGTGCAGATTGAGCATTGGCACTGTTTAGGGCAAATTGAAAATTCAAATCTTTGCGAGTAATGATAAAAGCGGTTACTAAAACCAATAAGATTTTAAACCAATTATCTCGTAAAAATGAATTAGCTTTGAATATATTTTGACTGAAATTATGTTTAAATTGTACCATTGAACGATTCATATCTGATTGATTTTTTGTTTTAAACTGTTTCAATTACGATGTAAATTTAAAACAATTTGTTTTAATTAACCTAATTAAATCGAAACAAATTGTTTATTTGTTTGAAACAAATAACTAATCCAATGATTTTCAATTCATTAGAATTAAAAAAAAATGACACACGATACCAAAATACGTTATGCGACGGAGAATGATTTAAAAGCAATTTTAGGTTTAATCATGGATTTAGCGATTTATGAAAAGGCAGCAGACCAAGTAAAAGTTACGATTGAACAATTAACGAAAGATTTTCAAGCCGAAAATTTTCAAGCACAAGTCGCCGTTAATGAACATGGCGAAGTGATGGGAATGACGTTTTATTATCTGACGTATTCGACTTGGAAAGGAAAAATGTTATACTTAGAAGATTTCGTTGTTGCAGAAAAACATCGCCAAAAAGGAATTGGTCGATTGCTATTTGATTCGGTCATTGCAGAAGCGAAAAAACAAGATTGTAAACTAATGAAATGGCAAGTTTTGGATTGGAATGAACCGGCAATTAATTTTTATAAATCATACGATGCCACGATTGAAGAGGAATGGTTTAATGGAAAAATTATCTTCTAACATAGAAACCTATGAGGTTTTCAAAACCCCATAGGTTTGAACATATTCTACTTCATAATCACCGTTTCTTCATCCGTTCTACTAATTCCGAAATAACCCAACGCATTGTTATCGAAATTACTTTTCGGGTTATAAGGCGTGGTAGAACCAAAGCCTTGTCCTTGTGCTGCCGACAAATCACTAAAGTATCGGAACGAACCATCATCAATAGATAATATCTGAATCGTCACGGTATCACCTGTTTCAAAGAAGCTAAAAAGTGGTGTTGAAAACGCGGTACCATCGAAACCAATATCATCTGCTAAAGAATACGTTCCTGTTTGCAACGTGTCATTTAAAATCGAGCGAATACGATAAAAACTTTCCTTATCCGCAACATCTTGCCAATGTACAAAAACTTGGTAAGTCGTATCCGCATCACCACCGCCTAGTCCAAATCCGCCTGTTCTTGCGATAAATTCCAAACTATCTAAAGCCACCTCATGCGGAACATTTTCGGTCGCTTCATACACTTTTTCGTCACCATCAACGACTGACATCACTAATTCATCGCCTTCTGCTGCATTGATTCCAAAAGCGGCATAAAAGCCATCTGAAACCATTGGTAAATTCAAAATTGAACCATCCGCTAAAGTCAGATTCACCGTTGCGTCTGTGATGACATTTAAACTAATATCGTCGTAAAAACCGTTTGATTTTGTTAAAAATACCGTTGCCGTTTGATTCGTCACATCGATATTTGCTTCAATGACAAGCTTCGGTTCTGCATTTTCTAAATCTAATTCTATGATTTCCTCGCAAGAGGTAAAACTCATTGCAGCAATCACTAATATGGATATGATTTGATAAATTTTCATTGTTGTATTTTTTAAAAATTAAAATTCCAAGTCAAAGACGGTACGATACCGAATAAAGCTAATTGTGTCGCTTGCGTTTGTCCATTATCATCAATCTCAAAATCAATCGAATACGCATTTTTGCGATTATAAACATTGTAAATTGATAAATTCAAATCAGAATAAAACTTGTCTGAATCTTTCAAAATATAAGTCAACCCAAAATCAAAACGATGATAGTCCGGCATTCTTTCCGAGTTTCTATCGCCATAAAGATTCACCAAAGAACCATCCACAAAATATTTTCCGATAGGGAAAGTTACCGCATCGCCCGTGTAGTACACAAAACTCGCAGACGCATTCAAGCGAGGCGTAATTTGATACATTCCGACAATCGATAAATCGTGCGTTCTATCCTGACGAGCAGAAAACCAACTATTATTATTTACTTCCGTAAATTGACGTTCAGATTTCGCCAAAGTATAACTTATCCAACCTGTAAAATCTCCTTTCTTCTTTTTCAAATAAAACTCTAAACCGTAAGTTCTACCATCGCCAAAAATCAAATCTGATTCAATATCCGTATTATTCACCGCACTTCCACCATCTTCGAAACCGACTTGATTTTGAAGATTTTTGTAATAACTTTCTACGCTAAATTCGTAAATATTATCCTTGAAATTACGAAAATAGCCTAATGCAATCTGATCAGCAATTTGAGGTTTTACTAAAGTCGAACTTGCAATCCAAAAGTCGGTAGGCGTTCCTGAACTTGAATTAGAAAGTAGGTGTAAATATTGGTAATTACGATTGTAAGAACCTTTGATAGAACTCACATCATTCAATAAATAAGTCGCATTCAAGCGAGGTTCTAAGCCATAATAAGTATTATAAACATCGCCATCTTCGTAAGTAGTTTCCGTCAAAACGTTATCAAATTCATCATAAGTTTTTTCGGTGTAAGCACCAATATTTGAAAACGTACTCAATCGTAAACCGTAATTCAACGACAATCTATCCGATACTTTTTGTTCATTAGCAATATAAAAGCCACCTTCGAGAGCTTTCTGTTCTTCCAATGTTTCGCCATCGCCTTCTGATCCTTCTATGGTGAATTGACTTGGCTTCAAACGGTGATAGATTCCTTGCCAACCGAAACGCAAAGAATTTTTAGGATTCACATACCAATTATAATCTTGCTTCACATTATAATCATAAATTCCTGAACTCAAACTAATTGCGTTTCCACCTGCTTGAACCTTGAAACCATAATCGTAATCGCTATAAATCAACGTTGTGTTAGAAAATAACTTATCGCTAAATAAGTGATTCCAACGGAAAGTTCCCGTTGTATTTCCCCAATCAAAACCAAAATTCTCCGTTCCAAAAACATCACGACCATTGTAAGCTGAGAAATAAATTCTATCTTTTTCGCCTAATTTGTAATTTGCTTTGAAATTCAAATCATAAAAATATAAACTCAAATCTGAGAAATCATCGCCCAAAAACGGACGAGCCAAAACGTCAGCATACGTTCTACGAGCAGAAACAATGACCGAACCTTTATCTTTTTGAATTGGACCTTCTGCCGTCAAACGAGAAGAAATCAAACCGACTCCGCCCGAAACTTTCCACTCTTTCATATTCCCATTTTTCATCCGAATATCCATCACAGAAGAAACACGTCCGCCGTATTCTGCAGGCATTCCACCTTTATATAATTTCACATCTTTCAATGCATCCGAATTAAAAACGGAGAAAAATCCCAACAAATGCGACGCATTATAAATAGGCGCTTCATCCAATAAAATCAAGTTTTGGTCCGCATCGCCACCCCGAACGAAAAAGCCACTACTTCCCTCCGAATTCGCACTTACGCCAGGTAATAATTGCATCGTTTTTAAAATATCTTGCTCGCCCAAAAGCACAGGAATCAGCTTCGCATCTTTCATACTTAGCGTCACCGTACTCACTTCCGTATTCGTTACATTTTCATTTTCCTTTTTCGCTTTAATAACGATTTCGTCCAGGTTAATTCCTCCTGAGCTCAATTCTATATCTTGTTTAATATTCACACTTAGCGCAATTTGCACTTCCATCGTCGTCATTCCGAGATAAGAATATTGAACGGTATAATCGCCTTTCGGCAATGTTAGCGAGTAGAATCCGTAAAGGTTCGTCGTTACCCCTTGTCCCGTTTCTTTCACCAAAACGGTTGCGTAGAGTAACTCTTCACCAGTCGCAGCATCACGCATGAAGCCGCTAAGAGTGAAATCTTGTGCAAAAGTTACCGTTGATAAAAACAGTAATAAGCTAATGTTTATTAATTTTCGCATGATTTAATTTATTTGTGTAACTCGTAAAAGCCGAGTAATTCGATGTTCTGTTTTTTACAACGACAAAGTTGCATGACGTATGAAGAATTAAGAAAAATAATGTATGAACGTAGGGATTTTGTGCATGAAACGAAATCTACGAATTAAAAAAGCGGTATCGGTTTTCTATTTCCTAACAAAAAAAAAACACCAAAAGAACATGGAAGAATATCTAATTTCTTTAAAATTTAAAATGACTTTTTTAGTGCTTCAGAAGAATATCCCATAGGTATAAAACTTGTGGGATATTCATACTCAACCCGTCTAAATTTTTTGAATCTGCTTAGACAGAAAATCCTGAAAGCGCCTATCACTAGGATTCTCGTCTTTATAAGATTTGATATTTGATGAATAAATTAAGCTTATTCATATAATTTCTTTGTTCAATTGAAAAAAATGTTTCATTTTGTCGGTATGAATTTTTCTATCAATCAACGAATCGTTTGGCAAGTTTTAATATGGGGCGGGATCTTTTTGGGTTTACCTTTTTTAATTTCAGGTGGTCAAATGAGCGATAGTGTTTTATTTCGTTCGGTAGGAACATTTTGTGGAATTTTAATTTTTATTCCATTGAACCTTAAGTTATTCTTTTCGAAGTTTTACGTCAAAGGAGAAATAGGAAAATACACGTTTATTTCAATTCTTTCAGTCATAATAATTAGCCTTTGTACTGTTTGGCTACATTCTTTTTTTGAAATTCCAAACAGGGGTTTACCGGAAGATATTAGAAGAGCTAGGCATATTCCTATAGCGTTTTTTCTTTTTCTTGGAAGTATTTTCCCTTTATCACTTGTACTTTTGAGTAGTACTTTATATGAAATGTCTATTCTTGCGAATCAATCGGCAAGAGAAACGGCGCAATTAAAAGCAGAAAAATTAGAAGCAGAATTGAAGTTTTTGAAATCGCAAATCAATCCGCATTTTCTGTTTAATTCCTTGAATAATATTTATACATTAACGGTTCTTAATCCGAAAGCAGCAGGCGATAGTTTATTGAAATTATCGGAAATGTTGCGGTATTTATTGTATGAATGTGATGCAGAAAAAGTTACGTTAGGTCGAGAATTGGCATATTTACAAAACTATATCGACTTATTTTCGCTGAAAGATGAGGAAGCGTTGCATATTAATTTTGATGTGACAGATGTGGATAATGATATTATGATTGCTCCGCTTTTATTTATTCCTTTTATTGAAAATGCGTTCAAACATAGTCAAGTTGAAGATTTAGAAAACGGCTGGATAAATATTATCTTGTTTGGTGATACGGAACAGGTTTATTTTGAAATTAAAAACAGTTTACCAAAAATTGATTTCTCAAAAGATAAAGTCGGCGGTATTGGTTTACAAAATGTAAACCGGCAATTAGAACTGGTTTACCCCAAAAGGCATACCTTGAATATTAATAAAACAGAAACCGAATTCTCGGTTGAATTGACGATTTTACTTTAACAGATAGTCAGGCAGAACATATAGTTTTTGATTTCAATTTCATCGAAATATATTAATAATAAACATTTCAACGTAGCTGAAATCAGAAAGAATTGCGTGTTCTTATGTGTCTATATATTTTAAATCAAAGAAATGAAGTGCATTGTAGTAGATGATGAAGCGTTGGCTCGAAAATTATTGGAAACATATATCAAGCAAATTCCGAATTTGGAATTGGTGGCAATGTGTAAAAACCCGATGGAAGCAGCGGATATTTTGCAGCGAGAACAGATTGATTTGATATTTTTGGATATTCAAATGCCACAGATTTCTGGTATTAGTTTTTTGAAGGGTTTAACTCAAAAACCTTACGTCATCTTTACGACGGCTTACGAAAGTTATGCGCTCGAAGGTTACGCCTTAAATATTGTAGATTATTTATTAAAACCATTCGGATTTGAGCGATTTTTTCAAGCGGTTAATAAGGTTTTTGAACGTGTAAAAAGTACAACTTCGGCGATTTTAGAACAAGCTGAAACGATTGAAAAAACACAAAAAGATTATATTTTAGTAAAGTCGGAACATCGAGTTCACCGTATCAGACTTAAGGATATTGATTATATTCAAAGTATGCAAGCTTATGTTTCGTTTTACTGTAACGGCGAGCGAATTATGTCATTAAATACGATGAAAAGATTGGAGGTGGAATTACCGAAAGATCAATTTATTCGAGTTCACAAATCGTATATTATTGCGATTGATAAAGTCGAAATTTTGGAAGGAAATCAAGTCGTTATTGGTACACAAAAAATACCAATTGGAGCGAGTTATCGAGAAGTGGTGATGGCTGAAATTTTTTGAATTATAAAACGTACAAAAGAAGTATAATTTTTTGATTTTCCCTCTTTCGAATTATATATTATTTGATTATTTCCCATTCCCTAATATGACTTTCTTTTAGAGATTTCTTTGCTATATTCAGTTGATGAGCGAGGATTCATCCTATAAATAATCAAAAAATAATCTTTTTAGAGGGACTAATTAACTACTAAAATTGAGTTTATTTTTCCACCATTTTCGAGATTGACTGACCATTAATACGCCGGAAAATATTAACAAATAAGCAATAATTTTGGTAAGGTTTAGACTATCTTTTCCAAAAGATAAGGCGATAATTGAAGCTAATAATGGTTGTAAATAAATATAAATACTGACGACGGAAGCGGAAACAAATTTTAAAGCATAACCATTGAATAAGTAAGTTAAAACGGTTACCGCAATCAAAATAAATGCAATCGCTGACCAAATAGAAAGCGGAATAGCTGACCAATTCGCATTCGTAAAATCGGAAATTGTAAAAGGAAAAATGAAGATTAAACCAAATGTAAAAACCCATTTTAAAACGGTTAAAGTCTTATATTTTCGGATTAATTTTTTGACCAATACTAAATAAATTGCATAGGAAGTTGAGTTTACACAAATGAGTAAATCACCTAATAAACCTTGCGAATTTAAACTTACAGAACGACCATTCATTACTAAAAATCCGGCACCAATAATACCTAATATAATTCCAATTCCTTTGATTCGGGTAATTCGCTCTTTGAAGAAAATTGCGGAGATTATTAATACTAAGATGGGCACTAAGAGTAAAATAAGGGAAGCATTAATAGGTGTGGTTAGACTTAAACCTTTGAAAAATGCGAACATATTTAAGGCTGCACCGGTAAAGCCACAAAGGATTAATAAACCAAAGTCAGATTTATCAATCTTTTCAGATTTGAACGAAGTTGCCAACCAAAAAATAATTGTTCCTGTCAGAATTCTTGCTAATACAAGTACATCTGGCGATAAATATTTCGGCATTACTTCTTTGGCAATCGTATAATTTGCGGCATAAATTAGACTTACCAAAAATAAAGCAATATGTGCTTTTAGCATTTCTTATATTATTTGAATTGTTCAATTATTTAGTTGTCTGAATATCAATCGTTGAACGATAAAAAACAATCGAACAATCGAACAATTCAAAAAATTATTTCCATCAAAAAATAAAAAACAATGCGATTGCTTGAGCAACGAATCCGATAAAAAAGCCACTATAAATATCAATCGGTTTGCCTTGTTTCAAGATAAGTTGTGAGGTTCCGACGATTCCTGTGAAGATGATTGCGCTCATTAATAAGATTACTAAACTGACTCTCGAATAGCTATAAGTCGCTAACATAATTATTGCGGAACTTAATAAAACACCTGCACTAACTGCGTGAATATTGACTTTCTGTATCAAATTAATCAAAAAAGAAAGGAATAACGCAAGAGTTGCTGCTAATACAAAACTGCGATAAGACAAGGGAATTTCACCATTATCTTGAACATTGGCAAATATCCAAAGGTAGAACATCCCTGTCACGATATAAGGCCCGATTCGGTCTTGTTTATCTTCCATTCGGAATGATTGTAATATTCCCAATGCTTTCATTAAGAGGATTGCAACTCCTGGTAACAGAGCGGTAGAGAAGAAAATCTGTATTAATAATAAGCTATGACCTTGAAAACTCGTATGCCCAAAAAGGTAAGGATTTATCCACTGAACTAACAATAATAAGTAGGTTAGTAAAAATAATGGATGGAATATATATGAAAATGCAGCAGCTATTATTTTTAACATCTTTTATTTAATGATTAGTAATTGATAGTCAGTAATTTTTTATAAAATTCAAAAATGATTTTTAAATATGAATGCACAAAAATAGAACTTCTTAACGGCAAAAATGCACAAAAAGGGATTTCAAGTTTAAACGTACTGATAATATAAATGCGAAGGCAGAAAGTATTCGGAAAGGTGCACGAGAAAAATCTTAGCATGCTCTGCGAATTCTTTCCGCCTTTGCGTCTAAAAGAATCTAAATTGGCAATAAGTCAAATCTTTTTCCTTTTTCCGCACTTTTTTGATATTGAGTAGCCGTTTCACGAGTTGTTTCTCGCATCGGAATAAATTGGAAATCGGGAAATGCATTTAAGAATTTATCATTTTTATAATAAAATTGAAAAGAAGAATTTCGAGCTGTTTCACGAGTTAGAAATGGCTTTTTGCCGGTTAATTTAGATTTCAACCAAGCGAATCGCCAAGCCAATTCTTGAATGAATTTGGTAACTTTAATATCCGGTTTTGTCCGTCCTAAATCTTCTGCTATCCAGTTCAAAAAAGTTGCATATGGCAAATTTTCGCTATTCAGTAAATAGCGTTCTTCCGTAATTTTGCTATCCATAATCAAAACCATCGCTTTCGCCACATCACGAACATCCACAAAACCCGTAATTCCTGTCGGATAGAATTTTAGATTATTCCAAATTTGATTAAAAAATCCATTCGTCCCATTTTTCCAATAGCCACTTCCAATAATTACGGACGGATTCACCACCACGACATCCAAACCTTCTGCATGACCACGCCAGGCTTCTTGCTCTCCCAAAAATTTGGAAATCGCGTATTTTGAATTCATTGGATTATTCGTGAACATCACTTTTTCACTTACGTTTGGCGTTTCTTTACTTCGTCCAATCGCAGCAATCGAACTGACGTGTAACAAGCGTTTTACCTCGTTTTGTAATGCGATATTCACGAGATTTGCCGTTCCTTCCACATTAATTTTCTTCATCATTTCCGCTTCACGAGGATCAAACGAAACAACCGCCGCACAATGGTAAATCTGCTCAATTCCTTTCATTGCAGCATCCAAGCTAAATACATCTAAAACATCGCCTTCAACCCATTCGACTTTATCTTCGATGGATTTTACCAAATCCATTGAACTCGTCGGACGTTTCAAGGCTCGTACTGACTTCCCGTCACGAATCAAATATCGCAACAAATACGCACCTAAAAATCCCGTTCCGCCCGTTACTAATATTTTTGATTCCATTGTTTGACTGTTTCATTGCTCGATTAAGCGGTGTCTGTGTCCAAAATTGATACGGTTTCTTTTAATTACAAAAATGTTGCACCTTGTCCAACTTTATCCGCAATCCACTCTTCGTTCTCACAAAGCGGTACTAATTCCGATTTTATAAAACCTTGAATTTCAGTAACATATTCATCCGGGTAAAGTAAATGTAAATTTGGTCCGGCATCCAAAGTAAAGTACAGTGGTAATTTAGTATCGGCCCGAAACGCTTGAACTTTCTCAATCATTAACATCGAATTCGGTCGCATCAACATATATGAGGGTTCAGAACACATCATCAAAGCATGAAGCGTTAAAGCCTCATTTTCAGCGATTTTTCCGAATTGTTCTACATCGCCATTGGCGAAAGCCGAAATCAAATTTTGCGTTCTATTTCGTGCTTGTTCGTAACGGTTTTTAGCATAAATATTACCTTCCATGAGCGCATGACCTGCCCGACTTGAAACTGCTTTTTCACCTTTACTAACGATTAAAATATCGTCATGAAAAGTATGAAAAACAGGGTGCAAACGTTTTTCAAAAGGAATCGCATAAAGGTTAGAACTCAAGTCTTCACCACCTAATTCTCCCCACATTCCGGCTACCGGATAAACCGAACGACAAGCACTTCCAGAACCTAAACGAGATACAAAAGATGCTTTTTTTAAGAATTCTGTTTTGTTTGCCAATGTTCCAAACAAACGACTTTCTACTTCGCACAAACACATCGCCAACGCACTCATACTGGATGCAGAAGACGCAATTCCCGATGAATGTGGAAACGAATTCATCGAATCTACTTCAAAATGAAATTGCATTAAAAATGGAAAGATATTGGTAATACTTTCCAAGAATTTAACAATTTTCACCTTGAATTTCTCATTCTCCTTTTCCTCAAAACGAAAGCTTAAACTAATTTCATCCAAAGGTTGATTCGTTTTCGGTTGGTACTTTAAAACCGTTTTGGTATAAGCCTTATCCAATGTTAAACTAATCGAAGGGTTCTGCGGCATTTGTCGCCCAAACTTTCCCCAATATTTAACAATTGCAATATTTGACGGACTTTTGCAAGTTACCGTTCCTGTTTCAATCGGTGCGATTAACACCAAGTTTGGATTTTCGTATGTCAACATTTTATACATTTAGATTCACCGCAGAGTTTTAGGAGTTTCACGGAGTTTTTTTATTTTCACTTTGTTCACTTTTTTTTATTATAAATTTCCAATAAAAAATTGCGAAGCAATTAAGAACTCTTCGAAACTCCTAAAACTCTGCGGTAAAAATCATTTCATGAAGCAAAATAACTGAAAATCAATTGAAATGTTTGTAAAATCAGTAAAAAACAAAAAAGTCATCCCAAATAATTTGAGATGACTTTTTGAAATATCTGTGTATTAATGGTCAAAACTAAAAAAACTTAGTTCCCTAAAATCAAAGGTAAACCGTCAGATCCACCAACAACAACAACTTTTGAGTTTGGAGATTCCGCTAATTTAAGCGTTGCCTCGATACCTTTATCTCTCAAAATATTATCAGATAAACTCGCATTTAAGATACGATTCGATTCTGCTTTCGCATTTGCTTCGATAATTTTACGTTCTGCTTCTTTGCGTTCTTGAGCCAAAATAAATTCATACTTTAAAGCAGCTTGTTCTGCTTCTAATTTTTCCTCAATCGCATTTTTAACTTTTTCCGGTAAAGTAATATCTCGAATCAAAACAGCTTTCAAAGTAACAAAGTTTTTCGCCAATGTTTCTCCTAAATCTTCCTCAATCATTGTTTGAACTTCGTCTCTTTTCGTAGAATATAATTCTTCTGGACCAAAACGACCAAAGATTTTACGAGCAGAAGAACGAACCTCCGCACGAACTAAAGATTCAAGATAACCTTCTCCAAACTTTTCATGCAAATCACCAATTGCACTATGTTCAGGATTTACACGAACGGTCAAATCAATCGTAATATTTAAACCATTATTGGAAAGAACAGTCATTTTTTCTTCTTGTTGTCTCTCCCGAACATCATAACGGTACATCGTATTCCACGGTGCAATTACATGAAAACCAGAACTATATATATTTTCTTTATCTAAACCACCACTGAATGTTTTAAATAAAACACCTTTTTCTCCGGCATTAATCGTTAGAAAAATACTGTTTGATAAACTAATAATTAGAATCAAAGATATAACTCCAACTACTGCCAAACTTGCTAATTTATTTTGTTTCATAACTTATAATATGTTTAAGTTTCCGTGTAATGAAAATACATTATATACACGATAAGTATATTTATTTCCCAATTACTATAAAAATAAGATATTTATAATCCTTAACCAATTATAAGTGCATTGAGTTTTAAATGTTAGACGAAAGTCATTGGAATATCGAATAATGAACGGAAAATGAATGTCGAATAGCAAACAAGGAATATCGAACTCGTATAATGTAATCAAAACGATTCAATTTCGATATTCAAAGTTTCTTGTTTAACATTCGTAATTCTCCTAGAATTTAAATCCAATAGAACCCACAAACTGCGTTTTTGTAATGGTATTTAAAACTTCAACTTGTTCTGTTTTATTAGGAACAGTATAAGGAGAATAAGTTTCACTGTACATATTACGAGCAATTCCTAAATCGATGAAAAGATTTTTTTCTCTCAAACCAATTCCCATACTCAAGTTAAACATTCCTTCGTCCGCACCTTCATAAAGGTCTTGGTAAGGCGACATTAGATAACCTGCTCCTGCACGAACTGCAAAAACGCCATATCTTGCTTCTCCTCCAACTCGAAGGTTTACCGCAGAATTGAAATTGTCTTTTAATTTTGTATTCAAATATTGCTCGAAACTTTGGTCTGTTTCAAAATTAAACTGAGCTGAACCATAATTAATGAATTCTATATCACCAGAAATAAAACCATATTTACCAAACATAAAGCCAAGACTTCCAACCGCTCGCCAAGGGGAAACTAGATTATACGAAAAATTAGAAACTGGTGATTCTGCTTGATATGTTTCAGTAGTTCCTCCTAATGTTAGATTAGAAACAATCGTTGTATAATATTGGTCAGAAAGGTTGAAAAATGTCGGGGTATGAACTGCCGCACCTAATCTAAAATTTTGATTCACTCTATAAATAATACCTAATTTTGCATTAAAACCAATTCCAGTTGTGCTGAAAAACTCATCAAAATCCAAACTATTAAATTCAGGACTAATATCGAACTCATCTGTTTCCGTATAATCTTTTGTTTCTTCAAATTTAACAATTGGCATTCCAAGGGTCACACCAACATATAGCTTATGGCGATAATTTCCACCAAGCGTTAAGTTCAAATCATTTACAGAACCACTACGAATTACGGTTTGCTCTTTTTTTACGAAGTCTGTTCCATCTGGATCAATTAAATATTCATCCGCTGGGGTATTTCCAAATTGATATAAAATTCCGGCTTCATACGCAATTCCGGCTTCAAAGGCATTTAAATCGTCCGGTAAATTACTATTGGCCAAAGTCTGCCAACGTTCGGCTATCGTTCCTTGCGTAATACCTTCGTAATAAAACTCTTGATTATTATTCGTCAAGCGATTCATTCCGATTCCTAAATTCACTGATTTCCAATCAGAAGAATTATCTACTTTTGAAAATACAAGCCCAAGATTACTCAAGTTAATATTTGTTCTATTATTTGAGAAATCCGTTTCTGCAAACCTAGAACCTGTTTTGGAAAAATTTAAACTTGGCGTAATTATTAATTCTGATCGGCGATAAGTTGCAATTCCAGCTGGATTAGCACTCAATGTTCCAAAATCTCCGCCGAAAGCACTTAATGCTCCACCTGTACTAATTGAACGTGCGGTTCCGCCAGATTGTAATCGGGAATATCGCAACGCATCTTGAATCGTTTGTGCAGATAAGTCGAATATAAAAAAGCAACTTATCAAAAGTGTTATGATTATCTTATTCATAGTTATTCGTGTTTTTGTTAAAAGTCTAAATATTTTCAGAGGTATTCAGTTTTAAAAGGGTTTTGGCAGACGATTAAAAATAGTATTTTTTATAATAATCGTCAGGACCTATACCTCTTTGTAATTCAAAATCAAAGAATATTTTTTTTAATAAAAATGGGTGAAGTTTTGTGAAAATCACAAACCCCACCCACTTTACTTATTTCAAAAGATAAAACCTAAAAATAGGGAATGTCTTAACCGATTTTCACAGTTTGAAGAAATTATAATTTCCCAATTCTATCTAAAAGTTTGCTTCAATGAAACGATAAATCGTTTATGTTTTTTATAATAGTCATCAGGTGAGGAAGTTAAACCTTACAAGAAAAGTATTAATTACTGATGATTTTTATAAGAATTTACCTAATGACCTTTCTCGTAATTAGGTTTTTATTTTCCTCCTCTTCCGCTACGTTTGCTACTTGATGTTGAAGAACTACGGCTTGATGAACTCCCTCCGCCTGAACTTTTTGAAGAGCTTCTACTTGGAGAAGTTGAAGAAGAACGACTGCTACTTCTACTCGGAGAAGTCGAGCTGCTACTGCTTCTTGATGGTCTTGAAGTAGCATTGCGTCCACTTGAAGAACCACTACTACGTGAAGGAGAACTTGCAGCACCTCCGCCTGAACTTCTACGAGAACGGGAAGGCGTTGTGGTACTTGGTCTTCTTGAAGGCGTCGGTGTTGTAGTACTTGGTCTTCTTGAAGGCGTTGTGGTAGCTGGCTGTCTTGCCGGTTTATTCGTTGTCGTTCTTGTTGGACGACGAGTCGGATTCGTTGTGGTAGAATTACGACCTACGTCTGTACTTCCCGCAGTTGTATTTTCCGAGCGAACAGGACGAGGAGTTGTACGAGTTGGATTCGTTGCGTTATTTATATTCGTACCATTTGTACTATTCGTTCCTCTTCTTGGTCCGTTCACTACTGGACGACCAGTATTATTATTATTACTATTATCACTGTTTCCATTTCCGCCTCCATAATAAGAGTTCAAAACCGGTGTATTTCCAAAACCGGTATTGTATGGATTATAAGCGTTATTACCGCCATATGGTGGACAATATGGATTGTAAGCATTATAACCATAAGGATTATTCCATGAATTTCCTCCATTATTGAATCCATT
>CAWVWD010000014.1:0-20166 GCA_963933585.1 uncultured Saprospiraceae bacterium | reverse complement strand
ATCAATTCATTTTTAAATATATAAATATATAAATAATAGATATGTTAATTATTATTTAATGAATTTAGATTAAAAATCAGCAAAGTGTTTAATTTTAATATGGCACAAGTTTTAATGAAAAAATTATTTTATTTCATTAAATTGTAAAAACAAGATATTTGATTCTGTTTTTAACATGATATTAACTATTTTTAGGTTATTGAAAAGTAATAATATTTAATCAAGTCAAATTCTATTTTACATGCTACTATTATTCATCACATTAGGCGCATTTGTATTAGGTGGTAGTTTAATGCTAACTACAAACATGTCTGGAAAACGCAGATAACAATAAAAAAGACAGTTTACCTAAACAAATTATTTATTTATTTTATTTATTTCTAATTAATTGTTAATTAGGAAACAACAAAAGCCAAGTCTTCTCCAAGACTTGGCTTTGTTATTTGAGGGAATTGATGCATTTTTGCAAAAAAGATAATAATATATGTTTTCATCGTATTTAGAGCTTGGTTTTGATCATATAGCTGATTTGGACGGCTATGATCATATCTTGTTTATTATTGCCTTATGTGCAATTTATCGCCTATCGGAATGGAAAAAGGTTTTAATCCTAGTAACAGCCTTTACAATTGGTCATTCGATTACTTTAGCTTTGGCTGCGTTGAAAATGGTTATGGTTTCTGCTGAATTAGTTGAGTTTTTGATTCCGCTCACGATTTTTATTACAGCACTTTATAATGTATTGCAAAAAGTAAAAGAAAACTCGAAAGTTCCTGTTTATTATATCACTGCACTTTTATTTGGATTGATTCACGGTTTAGGGTTTTCTAATTACTTCCGTTCACTTCTTGGACGAGAATTGGATATTACCATGCCACTTTTTGCGTTTAATGTCGGTTTAGAAGCTGGGCAATTGATTATTGTTATGATTATTTTAGCTGCGAATTATTTATTCTTAAATGTATTGTCAGTGAAACAGCGAGAATGGAATTTATTTATTTCTGGAGCGGCAGCAGGAGTTGCTTTAGTGATGATGTTTGAGCGGGTTTTTTGGTAAGAATCGTTAAATTAATAGATTAGGCAACCTATTCTCTAACTTTTGCTCCTCAAACCAAAATTGCATCACTTGATTTAAAACAATAGAAATTATTTTCATCCTCACGATATTACGGATAATTCAAAAACGATTCAAAAAAATGCTTTCTCTAACTGTCGTCATCATATTATCTGTTATAAGTATCTACTTGAAAAAAGTAACAATTTCCGGTGGAGTCACTGGTATGGTTGTGAGCTTTTTTATCTTGTATAACAGCTGGGAGAATTTTTTATTATTTGGACTTTTCTTCGTTTTGGGTTCTATCGCTACGAAATGGCAATTTGAGCGAAAGCAAAAGCTCGGTTTAAGTCAAGAGAATGAGGGAATTCGTTCTTGGATTCATGCAGTAGCGAACGGTGGAATTCCTGCAATTTTTAGCCTTTTAGCAATTTGTTTTCCTAATAATCAATATTTCACGTACGCTGCGACAGCAGCGATTGCTTCTGCACTTTCGGATACACTTTCATCAGAATTAGGGAATCTTTACGGAAAAAGATACTTCGATATTTTAACATTGAAAAAGGGTAGAAGAGGAGATGATGGCGTAATTTCATTTGAAGGAACAATAGTTGGACTGCTCGGTAGTTTTCTGATTGCGTTGCTTTTTGCAATCTTGACCGATAATTTTTTGATTATTTTACCAATAGCAATTGCAGGGTTTATAGGGAACATTTCTGATTCGTATTTAGGGGCGACGATTCAACGAAAGGGTTATATTGATAATCATCTGGTCAACTTCATTAATACATTTATTGCTGCAATTTTAGTAATTTTATGGTTTCAAGTATAGAATTTATACATTTAAAAGAAACTATTAATCGATTATTTATGAATCAAATGTTAAAATATACATTCGGTATCTTGCTGGTTTTCGTAATTAGCTGTGCAAGTAATCAGCCGACCGAAGGAGAGGATAATTCTGTCGCTATTGATAATCAAGAAGTTACGGAAAGAGGCATCTTGGAAGAAATGGTGGAGAAAGAAATTATCATCGGTGCCGCAAGGTTCAGCGAATATATTGATCAATTGAAAGGAAAGAAAATTGGCTTGGTAGTCAATCAAACCTCTACGATTGCAGATATACATTTGGTAGATACTTTAATAAGTTTAGGCATCGCAGTTGAAAAGATTTTTGCGCCAGAACACGGCTTTCGAGGCACTGCGGATGCTGGTGAAAAAGTGAAAGATGGAAAAGATGTAAAAACGGGCTTGCCGATTGTGTCGCTTTACGGCAAAAATCGAAAACCAACTAAAGCGATGATTCAAGATTTAGATGTTTTAGTTTTTGATATTCAAGATGTTGGTGCAAGATTCTATACGTATATTTCTACCATGCACTACGTGATGGAAGCTGCAGAGGAAAATGGAAAACAGGTCATCGTATTGGATAGACCAAACCCGAATGGACATTATGTCGATGGTCCAATTCGTATTAATAAACTAAAATCGTTTGTGGGAATGCATCCGATTCCAATTGTTCACGGTTTAACGGTCGGAGAATTAGCAAAAATGATTAATGGCGAACGCTGGTTAAAAAGTGGGAAAACGGTGAATTTGAAAGTGGTGACATGCGAAAACTATGACCACCATACTTTTTACGAATTACCAGTGAAACCATCCCCAAATTTACCGAATATTCGTGCGGTTTATTTGTATCCGTCTTTATGTCTATTTGAAGGAAGTGTGGTAAGTGTCGGACGAGGAACGGCGGAGCCATTTCAGATTTATGGACATCCAACGTATAAAAATGGAAGTGATGAATTTACACCAAAACCAACGGAAGGTGCAAAAAATCCGCCTTACAACGGACAAGTTTGTAATGGTTTTAGTTTGACTTCAATTCCGTTGGAAGAATTACGGGAAACGAAGCAATTACAATTATCTTATTTTATTGATTATTATAATGACTTTCCAAATAAAGGTATATTTTTCAATAAATTCTTTGAAAAATTAGTTGGTAATTACGAATTGCGTAAGCAAATTCAAAGTGGAAAAACAGAAATGGAGATTCGAGCAACTTGGGCGAAGGATCTGGAAAGTTATAATGTGATGAGAACAAATTATTTATTATATAAATAGTGATTTTACGTTGTGTGAAAGTTCAAAATCTACGGATAAAAACTATTTTGAACATTTTAAGTGAAGAAAAAAAATATGAGAAAATTACTTTTAATTTTTACCGCGTTTTTAGTTATTAATATTTGTGATATTAAGGCACAAAATCCAATTGATTCTACGCTTTTGGGAGCTGCTTTAATTACACAGTTACGCGCGAATTATACACCGAACCAAACACTTGGTTATGGTCCTGGTCGAGATATTATGTATTCCATCGTTGATAATGACGGGAATAATGGCGTACACGGGATTTATACGGATTTTGTAGTGTATTGGACGCCGGGAACTGATCCGAGTTCTAACATTTATCAAGGCGGAAGTGGTATTAATGCCGAGCATATCTTCCCACAAAGTAAGGGTGCAGGAAGTGAACCTGCAAAAAGTGATATGTTTAATCTTCGTCCGAGTCGAACGGATGTAAACTCTGCTCGTGCAAATTGTCCATTTGGCGAAATTCCTGATGCAAATACGGATAATTGGTATCGTGAAGCTGTTTCTCAATCAAATACGCCGGGATCAAATATTGATGAATGGAGTGAAAGCGATAATGATTCTGGTTGTTTTTTCGAACCTCGTGAATCTGTAAAAGGTAATATTGCAAGAAGTGTTTTTTACTTTTTTACAATTTATACGAATGCGGATGCGAACTTTTTTAATGGAATGAAGGAAATATTATTGACTTGGCATTATCAAGATCCTGTGGACTCTGCAGAATTGAATAGAAATATGATGGTGCAATCTTATCAAGGAAATGATAATCCGTTCATTTTGGATAGCACATTGGCTCGCAGAGCGTATTTTCCGCAATATGCAGTCACCTCAACGGATAGACTTGAGACCGCAGAGGAAGAAGGTATCGTGATTTATCCAAATCCTTTTTCGGATAAACTTTCTTTCACAGAACCAGTTGATTTTGTTTCAATAACAGATGCTCAAGGGAGGTTAGTTTTGGAGTATAAATCAGAAAAACAATCGATTTCTGAGTTAGATGTTTCTGATTTTTCAAAAGGTGTTTATTGGATTCGGTATAATATTGGAACTGTAATTGGTCATAAGACGATTATAAAACAGTAGTTTTTTAATTGGAAATATTGTTCGAATATACAATATAAAACCCTTGCTATAACTTATTTATAGCAAGGGTTTTGTTTTTATTAATTATACGGGAAGTATATTAATAACGATAACTTTTTACGATTTAAACCCGCTCAATGATTGTCGTAATTCCCATTCCGCCACCGACACAAAGTGTAATTAATGCTCGTTTTAAATCTCTTCTTTCTAATTCATCTAACATCGAACCGATTAAAATGGCACCGGTCGCACCGAGCGGATGACCTAAAGCGATTGCGCCACCATTGACATTAAAAATATCATTTGGAATATCGAAATCCCGTTGAAATTTCAATACAGGAGCCGCGAAAGCTTCATTCATTTCCCAAAGGTCGATGTCTTTTGGTTTCAATCCCGCTTTTTTGAGAGCCTTGTGCGTTGCTGGAGTGGGCCCTTCGAGCATGACGGTTGGTTCTGCACCAGAAATAGCTGCACCAATTATTTTCGCTCTCGGTGTTAAACCTAATTCCTTACCTTTTTCTAAACTTCCAATTACTAATAAAGCAGCACCATCAACGATTCCAGAAGAATTTCCTGCGGTATGAAAATGATTTACACTTTCTAACATTGGATATTTCTGCAAGGCAATTTCATCAAATCCTGTTTCTCCAATATGTAAAAAAGCAGGCTTTAAAGCGGCTAAAATTTCCAATGTTGTTTCTGGACGAGCATATTCATCATGGTCTAAAATCATTAAACCATTCTGGTCTGTAACTGGGATTAGAGCATTTTTAAAATAATTATGTTGAATCGCAAAAGCAGCACGCTGTTGAGATTGTAATGCATATTCGTCTAATTCTTTTCGACTAATTCCCTCTTTGGTTGCCAATAAATCAGCAGAAATACCTTGAGGAACATAGCGAATTTTTGTACTGACGACTGGATCATAAATCATCGCTCCGCCATCTGTTCCCATTGGAACGCGACTCATACTTTCTACGCCTCCAGCCACAATCATATCTTCCCAGCCGGAGCGAACTTTCATCGCTGCCAAATTCACCGCTTCTGAGCCTGAAGCACAAAATCGGTTAATCTGCATTCCTGCGACATCTTGTCCCCAACCTGCGTAATAAGCGGCTGTTTTAGCAATATTTCCGCCTTGTTCATCTGTTGGTGTAACGCAGCCCAGAATCACGTCTTCGACCTGTGTCGTATCGAAATTTAATCGCTCTCGAAGGGCATCAAATAAGGTAGTTAATAAATCAATTGGTTTGATTTCGTGAAGAGAACCATTGGTTTTTCCTTTTCCGCGAGGTGTTCTGACAGCATCAAAAATATAGGCTTCTTTCATGATTTTTGTTTCCCATTTCCTAAAATCTAATGCCGCAAAGATAGTAAATTTAGACGTTATGCTGTTTAGAATATAAACTATGGATGAATTATTTATAGTTCCAGTAGTAGGTGTTTTAGAGGCTACTTTACGAATAATTAGCGATAGATAAAGTAGTTGCTACGTATCGTTTTAACATGTAATATTAATAACAATATTAGAAAATAAAATTGTTTAGTTTTGAAGTTATACATTATGCAGATTTTTCGATTTTATTGAAAGGGCATAGACGATAAAATTAAGGAAGAATTGTGTTAATTTATATTTAATGTTCGCATGAAATACAACTTGCAACCTGAAAAATAATTAAAATTGATGTTAAATATATCGAATGTTTAACAAATATAAATTGAATTGAATTTACTTTGTGATTTAAATACCTTAATATCAACTACTTTTTGAATAAAAATCTTAATATGCGTATAAGTTTATTATCTGTTTTATGCGTCATTTTGTTACCATCATGTTTCATCTTGGATGACTCCCCAAAATTCCAAGTTGCGGAAACGGGGTTGCATTATTGTATGCATGAAGAACGTGGCGATGTGAAGCCTCAAGTCGGAGACGAAATTTATTATTCTATGACTGTCAGACGAGGAAATGAAGCACTTGATAGTAAGCATAAGAAAGAACTTATGCCATTGTCTCCAAAGAAAAATCCAGTGCTTCAAGCATTCAAAATCATGGGTTTGGGCGATAGTATGACGATTGCTCTTTTCGTAGATTCTTTGCCAAAGCGAATGACGAATAAGTTTGAATCGGGGGATACGATGTTTGTTGATTTGAAAATTTTGGATATTCGTCAGAAAAAAGATATTGACAATGAGTTAGTGAATATGCGTGATAAGGCTGATCGGGTTAGGAGTCACGTTCGAGATCACATCTCAGAATTTATAGATGGAAATTTAAGCTATACAGAAACAGAATCTGGATTGCGTTATATCATTGAGAAAATAGGAAATGGAAAATCTGCTAAAAATGTAAAAAGAGTTTCTTTACATTATGCAGGGTTTTTGACAAATGGAAAAGAATTTGAATCTACCTTTAGGAGAGGAAAGGCAAAAGCATTCTATTTTGATAAGAGAACGCAAGCAGTTCCCGGATTTACAGAAGGTTTGAAATTGCTAACGGCAGGAAGTAAAGCGACTTTAATTATTCCACATAACTTAGCTTACGGAAAAAATGGTCGAGGTCCAATTCCTCCGGAGTCTGATATTGTGATTTACGTAGAATTATTAGAAGTGTATTAGGTGGTCACTTTTTTTATCTTAACAGGAATAAAAAAATCCGTGTCGGTTTCAGAAATCGACACGGATTAATAATTTACATATTAAACTGAAAATTGGTAAGCATAATTTATAATTTAAATAAACGAGCTTTCAATCCAACTGTAATTCTATAATCTTCGTTATCAGGAAAATATCCACCGAGTTCTAAACTCACTTTGTCTCCACCCAAAATTAAAGCACCATAATACCCGTTATTTGCATCGTCAAAGTTATATTCAAAATCATTCATATACCATCCGTAACCAGCTTGAACGCTAATTCTTTTGCTCAAATTAAGACGAGCATAACCAACAACCGGAGTGAATTGTTCGGCATCAATTCTTTGAACATTTCCCAATGCTCCAACAGAAAGTTTCTTTCCCAAATTTAAAATGGCATCGACTTGTCCGCCATATCCCCAAACTTTCGCTTCATTAAGCACACCAAAACCACCAACATAAATATTGAAAAAACCTCTAGTTGAGGCATGTTGTTTTGCTGTATTTGAAGTAGAGAGAAAACTACTTGGAGTTGTTAAAGCGGTGCTCGAGTAATTGGAGAATGCTAAGCTGTTTGATTGTGAGATTGCTGATAATTGGAAGAGTACTAAACTGATTGTTAACAAAAGTGTCTGTTTCATAATTAAATATTTTTGAGTGTTTAAGTGTTTTTTCTAAATATTATAGCGCAATTATATCACCACTTTTTGGAAATATAAAATCAAAATATACGAAAAGCGTATATAGGAATTTATCGTTGGATTTCATTTAGTTAACGTAAGTTATAATTGATTAGATACATTACCACGGTAAAGGATAAAAAATCATGCGATTATTTTTACGGTTGTTTGATTATTTTCGTCCGTAGCGGCTATTTTCAGCTGCCGGAAAGTCTTGAAACGGTTATGGTAGCTAAAGATAGCCGCTACGGAAATCATAATCTACTTGAGTTTAGCAAAGCTGGTCGAAGAACCTTTTTTATTATCAAAGCGTTAAAAATCCTTATTTTTATTAATTCTAAATAAAAATAGTAGATATTTGTATCGTATTAAATATTATTTATTGAAAATCATAATTTGATAAATTTTCAGTCAAAAGAAATTTAAAGAATGAGTACACAGAGAAATAACCAACTAATAAAATTACAAGTATTAAATAATCCGCCAATGCTTTGTCAATTTGGAACAATTGCAAAAAGCAAAAAGAAATGCTGTAAGAAATTCAAAAAAGGGAAACGTTGTGGAAAGTGTCCGGGACGGAAAATTTAAAGTTTAAATACGCCACAAAAATCTATTAAAAAAAGCCTTACCAATATATTGGTAAGGCTTACTTATATCATTTAATTTTGGTATTCAATTATGTTATTGTTTTTTCAATAAATCTCTAATCTCTCCTAATAATATTTCTTCATTTGTCGGTGCAGGTGAAGCAGTAGGAGCAGCTTCCTCTTTTTTCTTCATATTATTAATACCTCTTACTAAAAGAAACATTATTAATGCGACAATAATAAAATCAATCGTAGCCATTAAAAAGGAACCATACATAATTGCACTTTCTGCAATCGTTTCTACGCCATCAGCACCAACTTCTGCTGGTGTCAAAACATACCTGATTTCATCCATGTTCGGTACACCGATGATTTTTCCTATGATTGGCGATATAATTCCTTTCGTAAACACGGTAATAACTTTTCCGAATGCAGCACCCATGACGAAAGCAACGGCAATATCTACCAAGTTGCCTTTCATTGCGAAATCTTTAAATTCTTTGAACATAATTATTGTTGATTTTGGTATTATTGATAAAGTTTAGCCTTACGACGAAAATTAAATAAAAAGGTAACAGATATGCTGAATTTATATAGAGTATAACTATTTGTTTTACAACAAGTTAGAGCTGTAAATATTACTGTTTCAATGTTTATTTAAGATTTTAGATTAATAATTTGTGAGGTTAATTCGTATCTAAGAATAATTGATATTGATAAATCTATATTTTAAAGTGATTTTGATTTTAATAATTCATAAAAAAACTGTCAATTTGTACTCGAAAACAAACCGTTAGGTTTTGATTTCATTGAAACTAAAAACTGAAAAAAGCTATGCAAAAAAGATTAATAGAATGTGTTCCAAACTTTAGTGAAGGACGAAACCCAGAAGTGATTAAGTTGATTACGGATGCTATTGAAGCCGTAGATGGTGTGAAATTATTGGATGTAGATCCTGGAAAAGCGACGAATAGAACGGTTGTAACTTTCGTGGGAGAACCAGAAGCTGTAATTGAAGGTGCATTTCAGGGCATTAAAAAAGCATCGGAAGTAATTGATATGTCCAAACATTCTGGAGAACATCCAAGAATGGGAGCGACAGATGTTTGTCCGTTGATTCCGATTGCTGGTGTCACGATGGAGGAATGTGTAGAATTTGCTAAGAAGTTGGCGAAGCGAGTAGGAGAGGAGTTGGCTATTCCTATTTACTTGTATGAGAATGCAGCGTCAAAATCAGAATGGCAAAATTTAGCGACAATTCGTGCCGGTGAATATGAAGCATTACCAGAGAAAATGACGAAACCAGAATGGAAACCAGATTTTGGTGCTCAAAAATTCAATGTGCAAGCGGGTGCAACGGCTATCGGAGCGAGAGATTTCTTGATTGCTTATAATGTGAATTTGAATACAACATCCGTTCGTCGTGCGAATTCGATTGCGTTTGACATTCGGGAGAAAGGAAGACTTAAGCGGGAAGGAAATCCGATTACAGGCAAAATCATAAATGACGAAGCAGGAAATCCGACGAGAACTAAAGGAACTTGCGAAGGGGTGAAAGCGATCGGTTGGTTCATCGAAGAATATGGTGTGGCTCAAATCTCGATGAATATTACAAACACGAAATTAACATCTGTTCACAAAGCTTTTGAGGAATGTCGTAAATCTGCAAATGCTCGTGGAATGCGTGTGACAGGTTCTGAACTGGTTGGAATGGCACCATTACAAGCATTTTTAGATGCCGGTCGTTATTATTTAGAACAGCAAGAACGCTCGACTGGAATTAGCGAAGCAGAATTGATAAAAATAGCTGTGAAATCAATGGGGATGGATGATTTAGCTCCGTTTGATGCAAGTAAAAAAATCATCGAATATAGCTTGGCTGACGCAAATGATACTCCTTTATTAAATATGGATTTGAAGGCTTTCGCCAATGAAACAGCTTCGGAATCAATGGTGCCAGGCGGCGGTTCTATTTCTGCTTATGTGGCTACTTTGGGGATTTCATTGGGAACGATGGTTGCAAATTTATCTTCACACAAACGAGGTTGGGACGACCGTTGGGAAGAATTTTCAAATTGGGCAGCAAAAGGTCAAAG
Organism: uncultured Saprospiraceae bacterium; assembly: GCA_963933585.1. Classification (GTDB taxonomy): domain Bacteria; phylum Bacteroidota; class Bacteroidia; order Chitinophagales; family Saprospiraceae; genus CAWVWD01. The sequence continues at coordinate 9,879 of CAWVWD010000014.1, read as the reverse complement.
TTTGAAAAATCAGTTGTTAGTAATGGTTGATGAAGATACAAATTCTTTCAATAAAATCATTTTAGCGATGCGTTTGCCGAAAGGTACGAATGCTGAAAAAGCAGCAAGAAGCGAAGCGATACAAGCGGCTACAAAGTATGCAATCGAAGTGCCATTCAAAGTGATGGAGTTGTCGTTGGCTACTTTTGAGGTTTTGAAAGCAATGGTTGAAGAGGGAAATCCGAATTCTGTTACAGATGCTGGTGTTGGAGCATTGTGTGTTCGAGCTGCAATTCGTGGTGCTTTTATGAATGTAAAAGTAAATGCTGGAGATTTGAAAGATAAAGATTTTGTGAATGATATTATCGCAAAAGGCGAAGTGATTGAGAAAAAAGCTGCTGCTTTGGAAGCAGAAATTATGGAATTGGTCAGTAGTAAAATTTAATTTTTTAATTTTTTGATTAAAAATTGAAAAATATTACCCTGATGTATGTTTGATTTTTTTCATAAAGATGAAATTTTTCCAGCGTATAGTACGTCAAGACATAAATTTACGAATCTCTCGTTTTACACAAGTACACCTTTTCCAAGGTTGCTTATTTTATGAAAGGTGATGAAAATTTACGTCTTGATATACTTATTTTAATATCCTTTACTATTGTTTAAGAATTGGTTTTGCAATTATATGATTATATCAATCATTCTTAAATAATACATTCCTGTTTCTTTATCTCCAATATTCAACTTAATAATATTTCGTCCTTCAACAATATTCGCCTGTTGTCCTCGAACTAATCACCCAGCATTATCATATAATGAAATTTGGACGGAACCATCATATACAAAAGAATTATTAGCAGGATTCTTCACCTACTGTAAAATTGTCTTCAGCAAATAATCCTAAAATATTCTGATAATCATGAGAAACATTTGTTAGTGTAAAATCGGTAATTTCCTTATCTGAAATATGGTAAATCAATTCAACCATAAGCTTTTCACCAGGTATTAATCGGATAGATAATACTTGAGCTTTGTTATTATATTGACTTGTATAATTATAGGTTATGAGATTTTTTTCTGAAAGATTAAAAATAGAGGAAGATTGAAATAACAAGACTTCTCACTAACTTCCCTTAAAAGCCTTGCAAGAAATACGTTCTGCAAGGCTTTTATACTTATTAGTAAATTCAAAAATAGATTAGAGCGATATTATCAAATATCAATTATTTTGCATTCCTTTTTTTAAACTCTTCAATCATCATTTCTGGGGTTTTTCCTAAGTTTCTAACTTCTAAAACGCCAGTTTTAAACATTGCATGGTCAGGATATTGTGCTAAGAAAGTATCGTAGAGTTTCTTGGCTTTATCGTAATCTTGCATATCGTTGGCATAAGTATAGGCTTCCATGAACTGAGCGTCACCAGCACGAGGAGATTTTGGGAAATCGTTGTAAAGCTTATTCAACACTTCTACGGATTTTGTGAAATCTCTATTCACATTTTTAGCAATTGCCGCAGCTTTAAATAACATTTCAACAGCAACGCTATCTGGCACATCTGAAGCTGCCAATGCTTCATAAGCAGCTATTAATTTTTTCCCATTTGTATCTTGTGCAGGTTTGATTCCACCTTCTTTTGTAAAAATACTATCTTCTAATGCTTCGATAGATAAATTTTCATCTGAAGCTGTCGTGATATCTGATTTACAAGAATTTAAGCTAATTATTGCTATTGCAAAAAGTAAGTATATGTATTTCATTTTTTTGAGTATTTAGAAACCGATACGGTTTTATTTTTATTTGGATTTATTACACTAATAATAATTCTTCCCAATCAAATAATTTTGAACGTAATCCGTAATGCCTTCTTCCAAAGTATGAAACGGTTTATCATAACCAGCTTGTCGTAATTTTCCCATATTTGCTTCGGTGAAATATTGATACTTGTCACGTAAATCTGCTGGTGTATCCATGAATGAAATTTCCGGTTCTAAATCCATAGCTCGGAAAGTATTCGCCGCTAAATCATAGAATGTTCTAGCAGTTCCAGTGCCTAAATTATAAATACCGTTCTGAGGATTTTTAGTCATTAAAAACAAACAAACACTGGCGACATCTTTTACATAAACGAAATCTCGCATTTGTTCACCATCTTTGAAATCTGGTTTGTGGGAACGGAATAATCGCATTTTACTAGTTTCCGTGATTTGCTTATGTGTGTGAAAAATCACGGAAGCCATTCTTGATTTATGGAATTCATTTGGACCATAAACATTAAAGAATTTCAAGCCAAACCAAGATGGTGGTTGCTTTTCTTGTTTTAATGCCCAAATATCAAAATCATTTTTGGAATCGCCGTAAGCGTTTAATGGTTGGAGTTTTTCGCAAAGTTCATGGTTATCATTGTAACCTAATTCGCCTAACCCATAAGTCGCCGCACTTGACGCATAAACCAACGGAATTTCAAATTGAGCACAAGCCGTCCAAATGGATTTGGTATAATCCAAATTTAGTCGATTGAATAATTCAACGTCCGTTTCGGTCGTATCTGTTCTTGCCCCTAAGTGAAAAATGAAACTAATTTTGGTCGGATGTTCCTTCAAAAACGAAATGAAATCGTTTCGATGAATTTTACTTTGGTAATTAATATGCTCAAAATTCAGGTTTTTATCAGCGCTGCTAAAATCATCAACCAAAATCAAATTATCATAACCTGCCTTGTTTAATGAACTCGCCACTACACTTCCAATAAAACCTGCTGCTCCTGTTATTATTATCATTTTTAAAACTGTTAACTGTTAATTATCAACTGTTAATTATTAACGATTAATCGTCAGACGATTTCTAATTAATTATCAGACTTGTTAGCCTTATAAAACCAATGATTTTAGCTTTTTCCTATTCGAACGAGTTGTAAAAACGAACACTTTTTTACTGATTGTGAACAAATGGTCACATTTAAGCTCAAAATTTCAGTTATTTCAGAAGTGTCTAATATCTTTTAACAGATAATAATTAACAATTAAAAAAATTATCCTATTTCTGCACGATAAGCTAAGATACCGCCAGTCATATTATATACATTATCGAAACCGAAATTCATTTCTAAAAACATACATGCTTGACCACTTCTTGCGCCACTTCTACAGTGAATTACAACTTGTTTATCTTTTGAAATCTTGTCAGCGTTATCAGCGATAGTTCCTAAAACAATCAATTCTGCGCCTAAATTATCTCCTTCAAATTCTAGAACTTCACGAACATCAATAAATTGAAAATCCGTTCCTTCATCTTGCATTTTTTTTACGTCCTGTACGGTTACTGCTTTCATATTTTTTATTTATTAAATTGTTATCGATTCGCTCATCGTTCGATTATTTCATTGTTTTTTATCGCGCAAAGATTGAACCCTTTCCCAGTACTTCTTTTGAAAGCCCATTTGCATAGCAAGCAGGCTTCAAAAGAAGAGATTGAGAGAGGGTTCACGAAAGCGAATCTTAATTTTTTACAAATTTATAATTCAAATTTATATTTTCTGATTGATGGCGAATATTTAAGAAATAAATTCCGCTTGATAATTCACCAACATTTAATTCTTGATTCAGTTGACCTTGTTGTAAAGTTTGTCCAGCGATATTTACGATGCGATATTGGTAATCATTGTAATTATCATCTAATTGAACAAATAAATAATTATTGGTCGGATTTGGATAAATCGCTGCGAAAATCGGTTTCCCTTCTGGTGCTTCCGTATTGGTTGTGAAAGGCGTAAAATCACCCACAATTGCACGAATCATAATCGCACCATCTTTAAGTGAAGTGGTCGTTGAATTTAAGGCTTGCCAACCGTTTCCAATATTCATATAATTATTAACAACTTTATCTGTATTATTTCTATCGTAGCCAATGGGAATCGCCTTATTCGGACTTGAAGGATCTATTGCTTGTTGCCAACCAATATAAAAATCACCAATTGGCAAAGCGACTGGCAACGTATCTAAAGAAAAAGTTGTCCAACCATTTAAAGAATCTACATAAACTGGTTTTATGAAATCCAACCGGAAAGCTGGTATTGTATTTAAATCACCAATCCAAACTTTCAAATTAAAACGCTGTGCAGAAACATCACCCGAAATTCGAGGAATGAACATTTGAAATGCACGAAGTGTATCCGCAACGTTAGTATGGAATTTTACGGCAACTTCATCGCCTAATCTCCCAGCAACGATTGCTAATTCTGCACTTCCATCATCATAAGAAAAATAATCTTCAAAAACGGTTTGCACTTTCGCCGTATCATTTAAAAGTGTCGCTTCTAAAGTTCCGTCTTGATTTGATGGATTTACGATGAAATAAGAATTGACCACCAAGTTATTTTCATTGTCAAACAAACTTAAATTAGAAACAATATCACCGAATTGTGCGGTCGTATATTCTTTCTCAACGGTGTGATTTCCGACAGGAATATTACCTAACGCAATTGGAGGTTCGTTGAAAGAAAGGATATTATCTTGAAGAATCGTCGTTCCTGTAACGGCTTCTTCGATGATAACTTGACTTGGATTGATATTTTGTGTAGCATTGAAATAATTTGATAAATCGACACGATAAGTAAGATTGGTTTCATCCGTCTTATTATCCTTGAAATGTCGCCACGGCATCGAAGTATAATTTTCTAAAATCGTCGGAACTTCTAACATAAATGCCACATCATTTAAGTTGAAATTTGGAACTGTATTTTCTGTAACGCGTACATAATCAATGTGCCAATGATCAACACTTCCGGTCAAACTCGCATAGTTTTTTAATCGAAATTGAAAACCATCGAATAAGAATTGAGCGTCATCAATAGCAATAGAACGTTGAGCGAAAGTTGTTGGAATTTCGTTTGGTAAAATGGTATCGTGAATACCTCGAATATTATCTACCGAAATCCATTTATCTTGATTATTTTTAAATTCAACGACCAAACTATCTGCACTTTCCGGCTTATCTCCCAAACCCTTTGCTTGATAGAAAAAACTTAAATAAACAGTATCAGCAGCTGTTTTTCCACCTAATCTTATAGGATTAGAAGTTAAAAAGTCTGCAACGCCCGAACCGCTGCTGGCATACGCTTCACCATTTTCATCCAAACCATCGAAAGTCGCAACGCCCAAAGTCGGCGGCGCGATTCCATAACCTTTATTTACATAAGCGAACTCATCCAACCAATATTTTGGGGATGGATATAAAGATTCATAATTGAAATCATCCAAAAAAGGAATATCAATTGTATCACCCGCATTTTTATTTGGATTTTGATTATTAACTTGTGGTGCTTGATAATCTAATAAAGCAGGGTTTGAACTTAAAGGCACTTCAAAAATCTGTGCTTCTGATAGCATCGAAATGCATAGAAATATTGCTGTAATTGAATACTTTATCATTTATTAAATATTAATTTTAGAGATTGAATGTTGTTCGAAAATTTACTAATCTTTTAAGATTTAGCGAACCTAATGCGATATAAATTAATCCAAAATCTAATTCTATAAATTGAAAACGGATAATCGAAAGAAGAACGATTATCCGTTTGAATATGTTGCTATGCTAAAACAAATGATAATATTGTATTAATTAAAACCACCAAATCCATCGGGGTCTTCATTTTCATCTCCGTCATAATCATTGTAATCCCCGTCATCGATTGGTATTTCTTCTTCTTCCGTATTTGGTTCAGTAAGACATCCCGGAGGTAAACCATTCGTCAACCAAACACTTACTTCCTCTCCAACCGTCATCGTTAATCCAGGTTCGGGCATCGGTGATTGTTTCCAGATATAAGCACTATTTTCATCCGTAACTGTTCCATCTTTATCAATAATCAAAATATTCAAATTAGAACCTTCTACCAAGAAAGCAGCTTCTTCATAAGGCATACAAATTACATTAGGAACATTTACTTCTGAACCTCCATCTCTCGCTGCTACTACGATTTCTATCATACTATTAGCAGGTAATTTGTGTAACTCAGTTCGGTCTAAATCGTGTCCGTCATAGTAAACTTCCAAAACAGTATTAACTGCTTTATCTGGTTTACGTTCTCTCTCTGTTACTCTAAAACCATTATTTTCCAATATGCTTGTCGCCGTACGGAAATCTTTATCCCAAACTTTAGGAAGTGGTTTTAACGGAGGGACAACCGCATTTACCGTAAGGTAAATCGTTCTGTGTTTTTTTACTTTCAAACCAGTTTCATCTGTCGGAAGTGGTATTTGTTCCATCACCGTCAATGGTAATTTATCGGAATCGAAAGTAGAATCAATTACCATAATTTGTAAATTAGATTTACGTAATAATGGTTTAATTTGGCTAAGTGTTTGACCTTTGAAGTTAGGTACAGTCACTGCTTCGCCATGATTCGTATAACATTTCAAACCTTGGAAAGTTAGTAATATTAGGCAGGCGACGAGTAACAACGCCATGGTCGTATTCTTCAAAAAAATCTTACTGGAAACAAAGTAAAAGGTTTCCTTAGCAGCTTTAATCAACCGCTCTTTCATAAGCTATATTATTCATTAAAAATTGGTAATACAAATTGTGGAAATCAAAGATAAATTATCTTTTTAACAATTTTTAGTTTTTGGTTGGTAAGTATATGGTAATTATAGGAAAGTGGAAGATGTCTAATGGCAAATGCACTAATTTATTTTGAATAACGAATTTGTTTAAAATATTATCTTGTTTTTATGTTGAAATTCAATTGAAACAGGATAATATTTGGCAATTGAATCGTTGTTTTTTTTGTCAAGAAAAAGAAGTGAAAACCTGCCCGACAAGCAGCAGGCGGGTCAAGGCTTAATGGACTCTCAATCTAAAATTAAAAATACCAATCCAAAATCACAATTCTATTTTGTTGCGTTTATCCTTCAGGAAGTCCTAATTCGGAATGAAAATCAAAAAATCAAAAAAAAGACCATCACACCGATGAAGACTGGTGTGACGGTTTCAAATTACTTTTTTATTTATGTCATTTATGTCACTTACGGTCAATTAGTAGTTTATCCATAAACCACTGCTTTTTCTACCATTTCGCTAATCAAATTTAAAAATGTTTGATTTCTGCTGTGTAATGGAAAATCCTCTATGGCTTTCCATGTTTTTACTTCACCGTCTGTTTTCATAATTCTCAGAGTCGTTGCTTGAAATCTTCCGAGTATTATTTTTGTTGTTTGATGTAATAAATCTTGTTTTTCTTTTTTAGAAATCTCGCTGTAAAGTAGACTCAAATGCGGCTTAAAGGAATAAGAAATATCAGAAAAAATTTCTTGCAATTCTTGATTCATTTTTTCTAAGGTCTGATTTGAGTCAGGTTTGAGATAGATTGATTTATAATAATTACTTTTTAAACCAAAATCATCGAAAGTTACATCAAAAATATCGGTCAAAGCAGCTAAAACGCTGACTTGATAAATGATTTCGTCCGTCAAATTTTCAATACCGGAAAAGAGCGTAATATGTGGCTCAAAAACAGGCGTATTGAAATGTTCGCTAAATTCACTGATGATATTTTGATAACGCATTAATTCCCTATCCGAAGGCATTAACCAAATGCTGTACATATAAATTGCTTCATTTTTACATGGTTTCGTTGTCACATTGTAACCGTTGAACGATAAAACAATGAAGCAACGAAACGATGTAACAATCGAACCACGTAATTTATTTCAAAAGCTCAATTAAAGCTGCTAAATCATACTTTTCTTGAACGCCAGTTTCCATATTCTTGACCGCATAAACGCCATCATTCATTTCATTATTTCCTACAACTGCCACAAACGGAACATTACGAGCATTCGCATATTTCATTTGCTTTTTCATCTTCGTCGGTTCAGGGAATAATTCTGCATTAATTCCTGCTTGACGCACTTTTAATAAGGCTTTGTAAGCATACATAAAATTGTCCTCATCAAAGGTAACGAAGAGTAGTTTCAAGTTTTGACGATCATCTTTTGGGAATAAACCCAACTCGTCCATCACATCATAAATCCGTTCTGCACCAAATGAAACGCCGACACCAGAAACATCTTTTAGACCAAACATTCCTGTCAAATCATCATAACGTCCGCCACCGCCAATGCTACCCATTTTGACATCTTTTGCCGCTACTTCAAAAATGCAACCAGTATAATAAGACAAGCCTCGTGCCAATGTAATATCGAAAATTACGTCATTTTGCTGCTCCGAAAGACTCAACATATCGAAAACTGTTTCTAATTCTTCCACACCTTTTTGACCAATTTCAGAAACACCACCTGCAAAAACATTTTTTAAATCGGTAAGGTTTTCAATTTTTAAAATGTTTTCAATAATCTCAATCGAATCATCACTAATCTCCCGTTCTCGCATTTCTTTACGAACACCTTCGATTCCGACTTTATCTAATTTATCAATCGCAATCGTCATTGGAATCATCTTATCAGGAATTCCTGCGGCTTCCGCCATTCCTGCTAAAACCTTACGATTATTGATTTTTGTCGTGGTATTAATGCCTAGTTTAGTAAAAACTTCATCGTAAATATTTACCAAATCTACTTCATACATTAAAGAATCAGAACCAACGATATCCACATCACATTGATAAAATTCACGATAACGACCTCGCTGTGGACGATCTGCACGCCAAACGGGTTGAATCTGATACCGCTTAAATGGAAATGCAATATCATTTTGGTGCATCACGACGTATCGTGCGAAAGGAACGGTTAAGTCATAGCGTAAACCTTTTTCAGAAATTTGAAAAGTCAATTTCTTATGATCGTCCAAATCCTTTGCTTTACGCAAATAATCGCCTGAATTCAAAACCTTAAATAATAATTGATCACCTTCTTCACCATATTTTCCTGTCAAAGTCGATAACTTTTCCATCGTTGGTGTTTCGATTGGCTGGAACCCGTATTTTATAAAAACAGATTTTACCGTATCAAATATATAATTGCGTTTCACGATTTGCTCTGGCGTGAAATCTCTTGTTCCTTTTGGAATCGATGGTTTCATCTTATAATTATGAATGAGAGATTAGGAATGAGGAATGATTCCTCATTCTTAATTCTCTATTGTTTGATAAATTTTAATTTGTCCAAAAAGACAAATGCTTTGAAAAAGTTCACAAAACTACAGAAAAACCATCGTTTCTTGGATAGAGAAGATTTGTTTCTGCAAGTTTTTTTATTAATGAAAAAGTATTTTTAGTGCTAAATAATTGACAGTGAAATGATTGTAAAAATATTAGAGATTTTAGTATAAAAAAAACTTATTTTTATTGCAGAAAATCAAAAAACCTATTACCTTTGTCTCCCGAGAGGCGCAGGTTTTGCTCCTATGAACCTCCCCAGGGTTGAAAGACAGCAAGGATAAGTAGTTGAGCGATTCGCTGTGTTCTCTCAAATTTTTTTATCAAAAAAAGGCTTGTACGTTTTGTACAAGCCTTTTTTTTTATTAAAAAGCTATTAAAGCTAAAATCATAATTTCTAAAATTTCACGTTTCGGATTAAAATAAATCATGCTTAGTGGGTGTCAAGTATCTTCCTATCAAAATAAGTAGACGATTTATTAGTACTTCTTTTCTCACTAATGCTTGGAGCACTTCCATTTTAAATATTTCAAAATTCAAGAAATTCATATCGACTATACTGTTTTACGGACCATAAAATTTAGTTGGAATGAAAATTAAGCACTAAAAAAAATGGAAAGACTTAAGTTAGGATAGTGTCAACAAATGATAATTTTAAGAAGATATTTTTTGCTAATTTTTCTCGAAAAGTCGTTAAATAGTCATTCTATTGGATTGTTTTTTAAGGGAATTCAGCGAGAAAGTACGGTCAGAGATGGTTATTATTTCGTCAAGGCACTTAGATAAAA